>NZ_JAAHGK010000960.1:0-3012 GCF_010672505.1 Okeania sp. SIO2B9
TTGATTTGTGGAGGTTCCTAATATAGAACTACAAGAACTGCTTAGGACATTTTTTAATCCTAAAACCCTTTTACATTTTGCTATTCTCTGTTCCCTGTTCCCTATTCCCTATTCCCTAGCGCGTAGCGCTATAATTTATTAGACTAAGTTTAGTTATTATTGTTACTGACAAATCCAAATAAATCTGATGAGTATGCAAAAGCTTCATTTTTTAATATCAGATGACGATCTTTATCTTTACTGAGCCATCCTTGCTGTTGTAATTTTCCCAAAATTCTCGTGACAGTTACTCGCGTTGTACAAATTGCACCAGCAATATCTTGATGAGTCAAGCGAATACTCAACCGAGTACCATCAGTCACTGGCTGGCCAAATTCTTGCTTCAACAATAATAATAACTGATGGAGACGGTCTTCTACTCGTCTTTGTCCAACAATCGCTAACAAGGCCTCTGTTTGCCGAAATCGTCTTCCTAATTGAGGTAACAATTCTTGGGCTAATTTTGGGGAAGCCTCTATCTCGATCATTGTGTACCACATTAGACAAACATCTGACAAAGCATTTGCCCGATAAGTCTGCAAGTGGGAAAAACAACTACCAAAGCACATAGAAGGTCCACCCCATCCGAGTAGACCTTCTTCGCCTATTGGATAAAGAGTACTGAGTCGCACTAAACCTTGACAAATTTGCCAGACACCTTGCGACATTAGAGGTATTGTTTCTCCTTTATTAAAAAAGTGTAGATGACGTTCAGAACTTGTATTGTAATTATTAGTTTCTATAGTTGCTCTAGAACTTTGAGCCATATTTATACATTCCAGTTTACATATACTGGTTTTATATACATAGTACTCAGACTATCCTCACAAAGTAAAGGTTAGGTAATTAAAAGATTAGTAATAGGTTAAACTTTTTTGATCATCATTCAATCCCACTCAGTAAGGCAGGATAAACAAGCATCATTTTTTTTTAGATGAGATAAATCTTCTTTATAGCAGAAGGAAGAAGGGGCTTAGTTATCTAGGAGAGGACCGAAAGAGCGAAAAATCTTTCATTGTCTGAGTTTTAAGCTTTTAATATGTCCTAATCTTTGCTTCGACTGCTATACATATTTTCTTTTCTGCTTTTTACTCAATCTTTACCTACTACCAATTTTGGATAAATAAACTTCTTGCAAAAGTAAAAATTAAATATTCACTTCTTTTTTTGTTTTTTATTTTACCTCTACAAGAAGTCTAATATACCAGAATTTATATCGCAGGTCGCAATAATTCAGAGCGGAAATTTTGTCTAACTTGAATATTAAGATATCGTCTTTGCAAAACCTGCCATTTTCGCCATGCTTGATGCCAATTTTGTTGGAGTTGCTTCTCTAAGGTAGGAAGAACTTTGTCAATTTTAGATTGCAAAACATTTTCCAGAAATTCTCTTAAAACAGCACCATCTTGAATATCACCCAGATATTCCTGAATTTCTTTCATATCTTTTAAATAAGCTTCATAAGTCTGACCATAAAATTCAGTAAACAAGCTCATCTGGTAACGAACCCGCTTTACTTCTTTACGCAGACTATGTAGATTTTCCTCATCTTTATCGCTAATACTTATAAAAGAAACATCATTATTTATTTTGACAACTTGATGCTTGGAATTAGTTCTTTGTAGTAAAAAATCCTGATTATCACTTGTTTCTAAATCCTCTGTTTCAATACCAACCAACCAGCCAGGATGAAGCAGTAATTGACTAACTTCAGGTAATAATAAATCTGGTAATACCTCTTGAATAGGCAGGCGAGAAATATCTGTATAAATTGGCTTATCCAACCATTCCTGTAATTTCTGCTTCAACATTAGATAATTCTTATTTCCAAGTATTCCTCGTACTTTTTTAAAAGCTTGACGACGTTGTTTTCGTAATTGCTGCATAACCTTCTCTAACTCTGCCTGTTCTTGAGGAGGTAAATTTGGTTGATAGCGATTTTGAAGCGCTTCTAAAAGAACATCTAAATCTCTTAAACCCCCTAAACAACGAGCAATTTTACCAATTTTTTGATCTTGAGCTGCTTTTGGCAAAGTGACAACTGGCCTAAAACCTTGAGCAGCAGAGCGCAAGCGACGCATACCCACACGCATTTGATGTAGTTCCTCTGGGTCTTGATCTTTGAGTACCTCTGGTTCGTGTCTGAGGGTTTTCTGAAAATGCTTTTCAAAAGCTAAGGATGCCCAGTCTCCAAGACTATTTACTTTCGGCAATACTTGTGTTGTCATAGTTAATTGAAACCCTAACTCAACTTTTGCAGTCACGTCTACAATATTCTGAAAAACTTCTATAATAACACTTTTTGTGGATTTTTAACAAATTTTATTGTCTATTTGTTGCTGCCTCAACTCTTTTACAGCAATTTTCTACTTAAATAAGGTAGAGAGTTTTGGAGTTTTAAGTGAATAGAAAACAAGACAAGAATTAAGATTAAGATTAATATTAATATAACTTACGCAAAAATACTGTATGTAGTAAACAAAAACTATAGTAACACACTATATATAGCATTGATAACTGGGAAATGTGTAAGTCCCCATAGAGTCACATTCATTAACTATGACGTAAAGACGTTGTATATAAGGTATCTATATATTAGACTTGTCGCTTTATAACTTAAAAATTCCCCAAAAACCTTGTTCTGTAAGGATTGTAGCTATTGGATGGCAAAAATGCTGGGAATTATTGCTCTGTCTAGGTTAGAGTGATTTTTTCCCTTTATTTAGCGACAACTCTATTTATATTTGAAGAAGCAAGCTTTATAGAGGTTATTCAATTAGACTTGATATCAGGCATACTTTAAATTCTTAATTAGGGCTTGCTGATTAAATCTAAAAGCATTGACAGATAAAGATTTTAGCCTTTTTGGGGTCGAAAAAAGTACCTGGTTTTCAGCTCTTCACGCTCAAAAAGGAGCGTATTTTAGGCTCATAGTTGGGCAGAAAAATTCAGGGACAATTCTTACTCCTAACT
>NZ_JAAHGK010000961.1:0-3010 GCF_010672505.1 Okeania sp. SIO2B9
TATTTTAAGTGGGAAATGAGTTTTTTCCAAATAGTATTTCCATAAATTAGTTGCTCTATTTCTTGGTCAATATTTGTGTTTAATAAATTGTTCCCCAAAGATTCTAAATATTCTAAATCGTGGCGAACTTGTTGTTTGATTATAGTAGAATAGGTTGACCATAAACTATTTTTAGTTTTTAATAGCCAACAGAAAGCAGGAACAGATATTTTTCCTCCTAATATTTGATAGAAGGCGTAATTCATTCCTAGTACAATTAATGGATCTAATGATTTTTGATAATTTTTCAGTTGAGATTGTAATTTTAGAGATATTTTTTGTTTCTCATCTTCTTTTTTTTCATCTCCAGTAATATTTAACCAATTCAGATATTCTGGTAAAGTTTCGGGAATAAAAATTGCTCTTAAAGTTAATAACCTAACCATTTGAGCATTTGCATTTTCTTGTTTTACAGCATTACTCGCCCCCAGATTATCAAACAGGTTGTTTAAATATTTTGATGTAACTTGACCATTCTGTAATTTTAAAATTAAATTTTCTACCCATTCTTGTTTTATTTGAGAACCACTAATTAATCCTTTAATTGCTGTTTCTATAGCTGCTTCATCTATATTTGTTGAGATATTTTTCCTGGGATTTTTCATCATCTTTGTCTGTATTTGTAACAGATTTGCTTCTACTTCAGTATTAGCAGGATGAATAATAATAAATTGTTCTGGTCGTTCAATTGCTTCAACATTATAAGCCCATGATATAGGTAGATTGTTGGCTTTAATTTCAGCCATTTTATTAATAATTTGTAAGTCAGATAATTCAGTAGGAATTATTACAGGTATAACTTGACTACTCAGCCAATTTTGCCATTCTGTGGGTAAATTTATTTCTGATTTTGTAGTAACTGTATGTTGATTTGGTTTACCAACTTCTTTAGTTTCAGATGGATTAAATACCGGATTAACACCTTGTTGTTGTTGAGTACTTATCCAGTCTAATATTTGCCAAATATTATCTTTACCAGTGCAGAGAAAATAACGATAAAAAGAAGTCGAACGTCCATACTCATCTTGTCCAGTAGTGACTACAGCAACTACTGAATAATCTGGTTCTTCATCATTCATACTCAGCACAACTCGCCCAACAAAAGTAGGTTCTTTACTATGACGATCTTTGCTAACTTCAAAGCCTTTATTAGCAATGGCTCTTCCTACAGAATGGGGAACTTGGGGCAAGGTTAAGTTCATATATTCCCCTACTTTAAATCCCCGAGAAATCCATTTACCATCTGGTAATATTTCGGGAATTATACCTGTGCTGAACTCGTGAATTTCAATAGTTTCCATTTGCTGATTTTAGGAAGGTGTTAATAGGAAGATTTTAGGTTTTAATAGGAAGGTTTTATATGATGTCCGGATAATTAGTGAAAAAAAACTTTCTCCTTTTACCGAAAAATTGTGGTTGAAAGCCTCCTCTTTTAAAAGGATAAAAAGAAAAATTTTTCTTTAAGTTAATCCTCTTCTTTTAAAGGAGAGGTAATTCTCAATTCTTAATTCTAAATTCTTAATTCTTGAACTATTCCCTATCTTCCTAATCTAATTGTGAATTACGTTTACCCGTACAAATCCAATATATAGGAGAAACTAAGCCAAAAGGTCGCCATTTTTTCGAGTCTTCTAATACTGATGCTACCCCACCACGACCCCGATAAATTTGCTGAGAATTTGGCTTATAATACTTATTTCCTGTCACCCCAAAAGCAGAAGTTGTAAAATATTCCACATTACCCATTCCCAAATTTTGCCAAGATTCTAATCTTTTAAAAATAGTAGGAAACCGCGCCTCTGCTAAAAACTTCGGTCTATTTCTATTTACCCATAAATCAGCTAATTCACACTTAGTTAAAACCAAAGCAATACGCCGTTTTTCATTAAACAAATCTCGACCTGCTAATGCTACTAAAAGTTGATCGACTCCCCTGGCATATTCTAGGTCTTTACGATGAGTTGTACCGTCAATCATTAACATAATTCCCGTAGCTGGAAAACAATCATTTAAGTAGTCTCGAAGTAATTGAGAATCTGTTTGCTGAAGTACATCGCTGAAAAATTCTCCAGAATAATCTTTGCAACTAATATCTAGATTCAAAACAGTATTTGATCGCCTCAAATTATCTTCTGCTTTGAGAGTAATTCTTAAACTATAATCCTTAATTTCTAGCACATCATTAGCTAGACGAGTTTGTTCAATTTGTAACCCTGACTCTATCAAATTTTGTGCCTGCTGAATCAAATATTCTCCATCTTTATTTGCTGGAGTAACTAACTCAACAGGACTAGAAAAATCAGCATTTGGCCACCTAGCTAAAGCTGCCATATAAGTTGTTTTACCAGCAGCACGATCGCCTATTACTCGTAAAATGCCAGAACAATTTTCCTCTTTTAAATTCTCATTAATTCTGTTCTTTAATAGGGACTTAAACATTATTTTTACCGAAAAATTGTGGTTTGAAATAGCAGTCAGCACCTCAGCGGTCAGCTATCAGCTTCTCAAGGTGTATAATAGGGGTTTCAATCCCCCATAAAAGGGGATAATAAATAAAAATTTTCATTATCAGTCAATCCTCTTATTTTCAAGAAGAGGTAATTATTCATTATTAATTGTTGAAATCCTCTTACCGAAAAGTTGTGGTTTAAAGCCTCCCCTTTTAAGGGGATAATAAAGAAAAATTTTCATTATTAGTCAATCCTCTTCTTTTCAAGGAGAGGTAATTATTCATTATTCATTATTCATTATTCATTGTTGAACTTGACTTAACCAATACAGGGGTGAAACTATGCCATAAGGTTTCCATTTCAAAGGTTCCCGTAAAATTGAGTGGGGACTTCCTAATTCATCAGTACGATTTGGGCGGGGGTCATTTCGTTGTAGAACGCCAAAAGTAGATATAGCATAAAACCGTAAATTTTGTTGAGGAATACGTTTTTGTAAAATACTGGTTGTTCTTGGTAAATGA
>NZ_JAAHGK010000962.1:0-3010 GCF_010672505.1 Okeania sp. SIO2B9
TCCTTTAGATGTTCCTCTTGATAAACCTGTTAGACAAAATGGTTATCAAATTCGTTATTTTCGTTGTTCTCCATTCCGTCGTTATAAATTTTCTCTGAAGTTATTACAATGGTTAAATCAACACGCTTCTGAATTTGATTTAGCTCATATTCATGCTCTTTTTTCACCAGTAACTACTATGGCTGCAACTATGGCTAGAGCTAACAATTTACCTTATATTTTAAGACCTTTAGGTACTTTAGACCCGGCTGATTTACGGAAAAAAAAATTACTCAAAAAAGTTTATGTTTCTCTGTTAGAAAAGCGGAATATTGCTCATGCAGCAGCACTTCATTTTACCAGTTTAGAAGAGGCAAAAGTTTCTGAAAGATTTGGTGTATCGACACGAGATTTAGTAATTCCTTTGGGTGTTAATCCCCCAGGTAATATTCAGGATGAAAAGTTAGTTAATTATCTTCAATCTCAAGCCATAGAAATTAAACATCCTGTGATTTTATTTATGTCTCGAATTGAACCTAAAAAAGGGCTAGATTTATTATTACCAGCTTTAGAAAAATTATTAGCAGAAGGGATAGATTTTCAATTTATTTTAGCAGGTGCTAATCCTCAAGATCCTAATTATGAAGCAAAAATTCGGTCACAAATAGAGGGTTCACCTCTTGCTAAATGTACAAAAATAACGGGGTTTGTTACAGGAGAAATTAAGGCAAGTTTATTACAGGTTGCTGATGTATTTGTGTTGCCTTCTTATTATGAGAATTTTGGTATCGCAGTAGCAGAGGCAATGGTGGCAGGTACACCAGTAGTTATTTCCGATCAAGTTCATATTTGTCAAGATGTAGCAGACGCAGAAGCAGGTTGGGTTGGTAGTTGTAAAATAGAGGATATGGCTATTTTAATTAAGTCAGCCTTGCAAAATGAAGCTGAAAGAAAACAACGAGGTTTGAATGCTAAAGAGTTAGCTAGAAAAAATTATAGTTGGGAAGCGATCGCTATACAAACTATTCAGGCTTACCAAAAAATTATTACCTATTAATAAGTCGTAATTTGCCTATTATTCAGTTAACAGTTATCAGTTTACTTTTGCCAACTCCAATAAACGATTTTTTTTGCTAATTAAACAGATTTGATATTAAGTGCTTGGAGTGGATTAGTATAGGTACTATCGGCTAAAGGAGGTGACTTATTTTAGCCCAATATTGGAAGATATAGCAGTCTAATAAAAGGGCACGGACATATCAAAAGCTTAAAACTCAGATCAGACTACACAGGATTTTTGCTTCTTGCTTCTTGCTTCTTGCTTCTTGCTTCTTGCTTCTTGCTTCTGTTATAACTGACAACTGTTCACTATTAATTAATTTAAGTCTAAATAGTCATCGTCAAACATTTTTATCTATCAATAAATTTGTGATTTTTTTACAAATAGTAAATAACCACATTTTATTTACTTTTCATAATTTTGATTATTTCTATACTTTCTAGACTTTTTTTTAGTCTCCTGATGGTTTGCTGACTGAGCTTGAAAAATTGCTGAAGCTTTCTCTACAGGCACTTCCAATACCTGAAACAAACGAGTTAAAAATGTTTGTTCTTTACCAGAAAAAACTCCATCTATTAAGATTAGATCGACAGCTAATGTAAATGCTATTTCTTTATACTCTGGATGTAGCGCATCGTTGGCTATAGCAACTAAATTATTCATACCTTTTTCACTGAGTAAATTGAGCAATCTATCTAGCATATTTGTAATCTGTTTTTCTGAATAACCTTTAAACATTTCCATTTGCGTCAAAAGTACTATAAGTCTTTCTGTTTCTTGATCTAAAAGATAACCATCTGAGGCAATGGCAGATATTGCAATAGCAGCTATTGCTTCTTGTTGTGAGAATGCCATTCGATTTGGATTGTAAACTCCAAGAACCTTATTTAATAAACTCATGTTAGGCTTTGCCTCCCAATTTATTGTTTGTTTATTTCTTTACTATTTTATCTTGTATAACAGCTTTTAATAGTTTATTGGTTATATCACAGGATTTTTTTTTTGTCAACTAGACTATTGTGACAAATTGATCATTAATTAAGAATATTTAAAGGTGTGCAAAAATTCTGAATAAAAAACCAAATTTATTGATATATTAAGAACAATATTGTGAATCAATTTGGCTTTTTTTATGATGTTCAACACTGCTCTAACTCCTTGTTTTTATCTTGAATTTTGAGGTATGATTAATATCATATCCTGATAATTAGCGTGCAAAAAAATTCTCCTATTGCTCTATTTTTATCCTGCCTTATTTCTTCTTTTTTAATTAAACTATTTTGACAAATTGATCATTAATTAAGAGTATCAAAGTTGTGCGGAAATTTTGAATGAAAAACCAAGTTGATTGATCTATTAAGAATAATATTTTGGGTGCATCTCATATTTGCAAAAATACTTTTTTTCCTATATATTCCCTATTACCTATTTCCTATTCCCTATTCCCTGTTCCCTATTCCCTAAAAGCGAGAATTTTTTGGCTTTATTCAAAATTGAGATGCACCCAATATTTTGAATCAAGTTAGCTTTTTTTATGATGTTCAATACTGCTCTAACTCCTTTTTTCTATCTTGAATTTTGAGGTAGTCTTAATATCATGTCCGGATAATTAGCGTGCAAAAATTTTATCCTATTGCTCCATTTTTATTCTGCCTTCTTTCTTCTTATTTAATTAGACTATTTTGACAAATTGATCATTAATTAAGAATATTTAAAGGTGTGCAAAAATTCTGAATAAAAAACCAAGTTGATTAATCTATTAAGAATAATATTTTGGGTGCATCTCATATTTGCAAAAATACTTTTTTTCCTATATATTCCCTGTTCCCTATTCCCTATTCCCTATTCCCTATTCCCTATTCCCTATTCCCTAAAAGCGAGAATTTTTTGGCTTTATTCAAAATTGAGATGCACCCAATATTTTGAATCAAGTTAGCTTTTTTTATGATGTTCAACACTGCTCTAACTCCA
>NZ_JAAHGK010000963.1:0-3006 GCF_010672505.1 Okeania sp. SIO2B9
TGGAGCATCTTGCTCCCGTGCCAGGTATTCCTTTTTACTATTTACCATTACTATGCAGGACTACCCAATATTTTTATACCTAATTAAACAGATTTAATATAATACAGGAGATTCCACTTAAGTAAGGTACACCCATCGCGGGCAAGATGCCCGCACTTGCATTCATTCAATTGTTAATCTCTGTACTTCTTATACGAGGAATTTGCTATATAATTTCTCAAAAGTCGTGCATTGAGTTTACTCCAACTTCTTCTTTAATATTAGAAATTTCTAATTCCTAATATCATGTCCGGATAAGAGCGTGATCAAAAAAACTTTCTCCTTTTCCTCCTCTTATTCTTGCTTCTTGCTTCTTTCTTCCCTCCTGACTCCTGACTCCTGACTCCTGATCCTAATTTACTTAATACAATTCATATTTCAATAAAGTACAAGGAATTGCTCCATTATAAACAGGAATTCTCCGAGAAGTTCTTAACCCTACTTGTTTAGATAATTGTTTATTTCCTGTCAAAATAAATGCCGTCCATCCAGTAAAACGTTGTTTAAAAATATCCCCCAACATTTTATAAAGTTCGCCCAATTCTTCCACTTCTCCTAAACGTTCGCCATAAGGAGGATTACAAATAATAATCCCTTTATCTGCGGGAGGTTTTAATTTAGATAAATCTGTTTTAATAAACTTAATTTGATTTCCTACCCCACATCTTTCAGCATTAGTTCGAGCTTGAAAAAGCACTTCAGAATTTCGATCACTACCGACAATTATTGATTTTAATTCTGTTAATTGACTATTTCTAGCCTCTGTTAATAAATCTTGCCAAAGAGACTTGTCAAAATCACGCCAGTTCATCAAAGAAAATTTATTCCTCAACAGTCCCGGTGCAATATTTAATGCTTTTAAACTTGCCTCCACAGGTAAAGTTCCAGAACCACATAAAGGGTCTAAAAAAGGTATATCTGGAGAATATTCTGCCATCTCTAATATGGCTGCTGCTAAAGTTTCTTTTAGGGGAGCAAATCCCATTGCTAGACGATAGCCACGCTGATGTAAACTACTACCAGAACTATCTAAACTGAGGATACAACTATTATTTTGAATATGAGCATTAATCAATATATCAGGATTTTTAGTATCTATATTTGACCTGTAGCGAAACTTTTCTATTTGTTGCTCGGTAATAGCATCTTTAATTTGCAAAGCCGTATAATGAGTATGCTTTAGTTTTTCATTACTTCCCGTACAACTAACTGCTAATGTATTTTTAGGAGATAAATATCGCTGCCAAGGAATTTTTTTTACCTCTTTATAAAGTACTTCTCGGTTAACACATCGAACTTCCGCAATAGGAACTAAAACTCTAAAAATAGTTCTTGCCCAGATATTAACCCGATAAAGTAAAGTCTTATCCCCTGTAAAACTTACCCCAGTAAATTCTGGACAGACGTTTTCTGCTCCTAAACTTTCTAATTCTTGGGCAGCAATAGCTTCTAAACCTTTAGCAACTTTTGCATAGTATTGATTCATTGCCTAGAAATAATAATTTTGGTATTTACCCTACAATAACAGGATTTGATGGTAGAGTTGGAAAAATTGGATAGTTCATCTCAAATATTCGCAAAAATACTTTTTTTCTATTCCCAGTTCCTACTTTCTATTTTCCTAGAAAGGATAAAATTTTAGCTTTCTTAAAAATTGAGATGTACCCAAATTGGATGAAGCAATTTTTTCACTAATTGATTAATTGTTTCAGTGTTATAATTTAATAATTTCCTGATTTTTGTACTTGATAAAATCAATCAAAAAACTATAACCATAAAATTTGAGTTGTGAGATATTGGAAACTTTTAGGGAACACCAGAGCTAGGAACAGAGAAGAAGAAAAAAATGTATTATATGAATATAATAATTGCCAGATTCTATACTTTTAAGGAACACCTCAATTCTCACAACTGATTCCTAATTGCTATATTTATTTAACTCATTAAACTATAACCATAAGATTTGAGTTGTGAGATATTGGAAACTTTTAGGGAACACCAGAGCTAGGAACAGAGAAGAAGAAAAAAACGTATTATTTGAATATAATAATTGCCATCTTCTGTATCCGCTCAATAAATAGGGGTAGACTACCAGTTTAGGAAGGATTTTATGCCATTTTAGGCTTGCCATTTACCTATTTACCCCGGATTATTGAGCGGTTACCATATTCTATACTTTTAATACCAAATTGAAATGAAGCTGCATAGAATAATATTTCAAGCAGAATTAACCGTAAGTAAGCCTAGATAAAGATAGATCGATTTAATGAATTTCATCATTCTATGCAACCTCATATAAAATTGGTATAAGGAACACCTCAATTCTCACAAATGACTCCTGATTGCTATATTTATTTAACTCTTTAATCATAACTATAAAAAATAAAAAAATGAAACCAAACCCAACTAAAACTTCAGCTAACTATAGTCACCTAATTTCTCAAATATTTCCAGAAAACCCTTACAATGGTTTTGATTTTCAACAATACCCAGAAGATTTGCAAGGTTGGAATGGTAGACATAAAGTGTTTGCTGAAATTATATCTGAAGTCAAACCTAAAGTGATTATTGAAGTTGGAGTATGGAAAGGACAATCCACAGTTCACATGGCAGAGATAGCTAAAAAAATTAATCCTGAAGTAATAGTAATTGCCATAGATACTTTTTTAGGTAGTCCGGAACATTGGAAACCAAAACACCCGAAAAATTTTCAACAATCTCTTCAGCTCAAGTTTGGATACCCTCAACTATATTACCAATTTTTAGCAAATGTGATGTGGAAAGGATTAGAAAAAAATATTATTCCAATACCACAAACCAGTGTCAATGCTGCCATAATGTTAAAAAATCTTGGAATTAAAGGGGATATTATCCATATAGATGCAGGTCATGATTTTGAAAATGTTTATTCAGATCTTGTCAAATATTGGGATTTGCTAACTGAAGAAGGAGTATTAATAGGAGATA
>NZ_JAAHGK010000964.1:0-3006 GCF_010672505.1 Okeania sp. SIO2B9
TATGTACATCTTGATTATTTTGATAAGCTTCTATTAATACTGGTTCTTGACTCAAGTGAGCTAATATTCTTAATTCAATTTGTGAATAATCTGCGGCGACTAATAACCAATCTTTTTTGGGGATAAATGCCTGACGAATTTGCCTAGAAAATTCTGTACCAATGGGAATATTTTGTAAGTTTGGTTCGGAGGAAGATAAACGTCCTGTATCTGTTTGAGTTTGATTAAAATTTGTATGAACTCTCTGAGTATCTGTACGAACTAATTTTGGTATGGCTTCGACATAGGTAGAAAAGAGTTTATATAAGGTTCGGTGATTTAATATTTCATCAATGATGAGATGATGTTGACTTTCTTCTTGTAATTTTTCTAAGACAACTACA
The DNA here is from genome assembly GCF_010672505.1 of Okeania sp. SIO2B9. NCBI lineage: Bacteria > Bacillati > Cyanobacteriota > Cyanophyceae > Oscillatoriales > Microcoleaceae > Okeania > Okeania sp. SIO2B9. The sequence continues at coordinate 384 of NZ_JAAHGK010000964.1, forward strand.
TCTGTAGAGTAACCAGTCTTAATTTTCCGAGATTTTTTCTGATTTTGATTTAGTATATTAAATAGTAGTTCGCTTAATTGAGATGGTGAGTTAAGGTTTAAAAAATCACTTGTTTCTGCTCGATTGATTTGGCTTTCAATTATTTCTGATTTCTGTCTTTGCTCTTTTGATAATTTGGTAATATATGCTTTTAGTATGGGGCTAGATATTGCTTTTTTTAATTCTTGTTGATTAGTGAATGAGTCAGTCTCTATATTTTGAATTTCTGTTATGAGATATTCCTGTAAAATTCGATTATCTACAGTTTCAAAAGCTCTTTTTTCAATTACTTCTAAATCTTTTTTCAGTTGGACTGAGAATTTCTTGAGATATTCAATATCAATCTTAATTCCCAGATATTCCATTTCTGCTAAAACGGATTCTAATGGTTGTTCTACATCTACTAATAATTTGTACAAAGATTTCTCAGGAGGTTTATTTTCATCAGCTTTTTCTAATTCTGTTCTTAATTTTTCTACTAACTGAAATGTTACAAAAACTTGAGTTCCACAATAGTGAGTAACTTTGAGAATATCTAAGTCAGCAATAGTTTGATTTTTCGAGACTACATCATCATAACTTTTTAAATTTATTCCAGCAGTTCTCAGATGTCTAATATATATTTCTTCCAGACTATGTTTTGCTCCAGGATTTAATACATAACTTGCCAACATTGTGTCAAAAACAACTCCAGCTAATTTAATTCCTTGACAGCGAAAAACTAATCTATCAAATTTGGCATTTTGAAATACTTTCGGATAATCAGAACCTTCTAAAATTGGTTTTAAAGCCTCTAATACTTTTCCTTTATCTAGATTTTTTCCTACTTTATGTCCGGTGGGAATATAAGCAATATCTTCTATATTTTTTCCCCAACAACAACCAATACCAACTAACTATGCATCTCGTGGTTCTAAAGATGTAGTTTCCGTATCCCATGCTACGGGAGTCTCATGATTTTTCTGTTCTTTTAAAATATTTACTAACTGATTTAACTTTTCTGGAGTATCAATAATTTGAGGTTTTATTTCTGATTTTATTGTTATTTGTTGTTGAGCTGCCTTTGTATCTTCTGTACTAAAAAACCAATCATCATTCTCTTCCTCAACCAAAATATTGTCTGATTTTTCTTCTTGTTTATTTTCCGACTCTTCTGGCAAAACTTGAATTCCCGCCAACCCACTAAACTGTTGTTCTAAATAAGGGATTTGATTTAAGAAATGTTGTAATTCAAACTTTTGCAAAATAGGCTCAATTTCTGAGCGAGAGATTTTTTTGAGCTGCAAATCTTCCATCTCAATATCTATTGGAACATTTACTTCAATTCTTGCCATAAACTGAGAATGCTCTGCCTCAACTTTTCCCTCTTCAAGTTTTTTCTGATTTGCTCCTTTAATTTTATTCAGAGAACTATAAATTTCCGCTAAAGAACCATATTCATTCAACAACTTAACTGCCGTTTTTTTCCCAATACCCCTAACACCAGAAATATTATCAGAAGCATCTCCACAAAGAGCTTTATAATCAACAACTTGAGTCGGTAAAATACCCAATTTTTCCTTAACTTCTTCAGGACCAAACTCTTGAGGAGTGCTACCTTTACCTGCTGCTAAATGTAAAACACTAATACCTTTTTCCACATCTATTAATTGAAATAAATCTTGGTCGCCCGAAAGAATTTTTACCCGAAAACCAGCAGTACTAGCTTTTTGCGCTAAAGCTCCTAATACATCATCCGCTTCATAACCAGCAGCAGTAATTATAGGTATATTAAAAGCACCTAAAATCTCTTGCAAATTTTCCACATCAACAATTAAATCTTCAGGCGCTTCTGCTCGATCTGCTTTATAGTTTTTGTCAGCTTCGTGGCGAAACGTAGGTTTTCCTAAATCAAAAGCGATCGCTAAATATTCTGGTTTTTGAGTCTCCATAACTTCCAACAAAGACTTCAGAAAACCAAAACAAACACTGGTGGGAATGCCTGTAGAAGTTTTTAAGCCCCCACTACGACTTTTGCCAAAAGCATAGTAGGAACGAAAGGCGAGAGAATGGCCGTCAATCAAAACGGCAGTGGGAAAGTTTGCAGACATTTGATATTGATATTTTGAGATATCTCTTTATTTTAGCGGGTAGTTTATACTAGCTAATAAGATAAATCTAAATTACGTTGTTTTAATGCTTTTATTGTTAAAAATTTATTTCTAGAAGTTTTAACCAATTATTTGACCCCTTATTTTTTTTCTTAAGCCTTCTTTGCAGCAATTGTCGGGGCGAATGCCCATTTGCCCCTACCGCAGTTTACTTAATAAAAACTTAGGAGATTTGATTAACTTTCCAGTTGAAGTAGCTACAAAAATCTGTATATCTGCGTCTATTCCTAACCACTTTTTGCCTACTGGATTCTCTGATACTAACTCTGATGAAGTAAAACTAATCATCAAATAATAACCACTAACTGTTTTGACTATCCTAGCTTGTTTAGCTTGAAAAAAATCTGGATATGGCCTACTTTGTTTAATCTTACATCCAACCTACCTGAGGCAGTTTAACTCTATATATTGCCTAAGCAATTTTTCAGCATTGC
>NZ_JAAHGK010000965.1:0-3005 GCF_010672505.1 Okeania sp. SIO2B9
GTCTCGCAGAGCAGCGTCGGGAGGATGTCAAAGAAACCAGTAATCTCGTAGGGTGTGTTAACGTTTGCGCAGCATTCCGCAGGAAAGTGTAACGCACCGCCAAATCTATAATGTTTCGGTGGGTTAGCGTCAGCGTAACCCTACTATTTTTTTTAACACTGCTATATCAAGAGCATTTTTCATAGGTTTTATTCTACTGAATCTTCAACTATTATATAAATTTTCAATCCTTTTTTAGCATCAATATCAAATTTTAAACCAACTTCAGCTTCAATGGTTATTTCTATACTTTCTTGGGAAATATCATTAATTTTAAGACTCTCAATTGTAGCCAAGCGACAATATGAAGATGTTTCACTGACTAAAAAAACATTTGTTCCTATAGACAAGCTACTATTATTAATTCTTGCTACTGCTGCCTTTGGCTTTTTAAACCATTCTGTAATTTCACCAATTTCTTTGGCTTTACCTGTAGAAGTTTGCTCTTGAATTATCTGATAAGTTACTAATTCTGCTAAAGCTTGACACAAAGCTTTAATAAAGTCACCTAAATCTAGTAATTCTTGAGTGCCTAGAATCTCATCAACAACTCCATGAGCTGCTTCATTTCTATAGGAAATTAATTGATTAAGTTCTCCTTCAGCAGTGTTCTGATTTCCTCGAATCTCTTCTACAAAGTGTTTGACTTTTCTGTAATTTATTACCCATTTCCAAGTACCAGCTATTCCTGCATCTGCAAAGAATTTTTCTAATATATCTTTCCGTAAATTCTGGTCATGCAAAAGAAAAGCTTCTGGCAATAACTGATAATTTTTATTCTGATTCGTTGTGCCATAGAATAGACCTCTAATTACCTGATTTTCAGAAAGATATTTAAACCTATCTTTTTTGAATTCTAGCAGTATGCGCCCCACACCTTCTCGATGAGTATTCCGAATTGTATCATCTAATTCTAAATAATTTTCGACTATGTTTTGAAGATACTTTAGCCAAGTTGATATTAAATATTCTACAAAATTTTCATAGATCGCATACAAACGAGTTACTACTGCACAATGTTCGTATAATTCCCACTCCTTATCATTTGGAACTCCTTTTACTAACTCTTCTAATTCAATAATTTCTGGATAATCTTTTAGTTTTTGTGTCTGTACAATTCCTTTTTTTGCTATTTTTCTCAATCTATCATTGGTCTGAATCATTGCACTAATACTGTCAATATTTACATTGACAATTTCTAGGAGATTATCAAACATTCTCAATTATTCTCCAATCACTCGTAAAAGCATATTGTTAAAGAGTTCCATTCTTTTTTGAATATCGGCTTTGGTTTTTCCACCACCTGTGAAAAGGCGCGATTTATCTTTTTCAAATAATTTCTTTGTTTCCTCTATAACCCTAGATTTTTTGGAAATTAATAGTTCGGCGTGTGATAAATGTTGACTCAAGCCAACCATTACAGCATCATAATAAGCTTTATAAGATACTTGCTTCTTTGCGCCAAAAGGTTTAAATAAAGTTTCTTCGTAGAGTTGATTAGCTAACTCGATAGTTTCTAAAAAAATCTCTCTTAGCAATTCAATATCTTTATCGGAGAATTGGGTACTTTTTATCATATAAAAGTCTAGAAAATCTTCCATTTGACCGCGGAAATAATCCTTATTTCTCAGAGCAAAAAAACGTAGCACTAATTCAGCATCTTCCATTTTTTTGTAGAGATTATTTGTTTCCAAGTCGGGGCTATCATTTTCTTTAGGTATTCCCCAAGCTTCAGCAAATATAGGATTACGCGATAATTCAAGTAATAGCTCATCAAATTTTCCATGATACAAACAATGTCTTACTTCCTGTTTACTTAAATCTACTCCCCCTGTATTGATACGTTCAAAAGCAAGCTGTTTTAACAACATTGCTTCTTCAGGATCGGCTGTTGATTCTGTAACAATTGTAATAGTTGATATGGAACGACGGTCTATTCCTCTCTGAATTATTGAATCAAGTTCTTGATAAGTAAGTCCGTTTAATTCTGACCAAAATTCTAGTCCAGTTAACTTTAATTGATTGTCATAAAAATCTCTAATAGCCGTAATTCTCTGTTGACCATCTATAACTTCATAGGAATTATAACTTTGTTCATAAAGAATAATTGGAGGTACAGGTATATTAATCAGAAATGACTCAATTAAACGGGATTGCTTTTGTTTATCCCAACGGCTTCTTCTTTGATAAAATGGTCGTAAATCCATATATCCAGGTTTCTTTAATGCTTCTGCAAAACTCGGAAGTTTTTCCCGATTAATTTCAGTAAGTATTCTTTTTTCTCTCGAATGATATTTAGCAACAATATCAGTTGCATATTTCCCATTTTTGGTTTTTGTTGTAGCTTTTTCTTGCCACATCTTTTGTTCAATTGGTAATAGTGACATTTTTTTTCCTTAAATTTGAACTCTAATTTATGATTGTATAAGAATTTTTTTATTATGGTCAAAAGTTTAAAGGTTTAGTTTTACCTTCTTTAAACTCAGCGATCGCTTCTGAGGCAAGTTGGGCGAGTTGGTCTTGAGAATTAGCAAAATTTTCTGCCCATCTTTTCTCATCTTGCTTATTGTTAATGCTCAGGTATCCTACTGGACTCTTAATCCGTACATCCGTGCCATAATCCGTGTGAGCAGTCATAGTTTTTTTTGGTGATTATTTCTTATTAATTTAGCGGAGAAACAAAAATGATACAAGAGCAAATTTTTGAAGAAAGTAGTGGTAATGTATTTGCCGATATTGGTTTGGACGATGCAGACGAACTTTTTACACGAGGAAAAATAGGTATTCAGGTAATACGTTTTTTCAACAAACGTCATCTTAAACAGAATGAAATTAGTGAAATTCTGGGTATTTCTCCACAAGAAGTATCTCATTTGATGAACGGAGAATTTCAAAAGTTTAGTGAAGGGAAACTACTTGATTTTCTCAAACAACTTGATATAGAAATTACTTTACACCGTGTTTGA
>NZ_JAAHGK010000966.1:0-3004 GCF_010672505.1 Okeania sp. SIO2B9
TCAGGAGAACTGGTAGAGTTCTCCTGCCATTACCTTGTCTAGGCCATAAATCCTGGCAATACCGTCACCCACTTGTAGAACAGTACCAACGTTAGATACTTTGACATCTTGGTCGTACTGTTCTATTTGGTCGCGAATAATTTGGCTAATTTCGTCAGGTCTGATTGATACCATTTTTCTTTTTTATTGTCCAGTCTTTATTACAAAAAATGAGTGAATTATGCTTTGAGGCTATTGCCAATTCGGCGTAGTTGTCCTTGCAGACTAGAGTCAATTATCTGAGAGCCTATTTTGATAATGACACCACCGAGTAAACTTGAATCGATTTTGGTTTCAATATCTACATCTCTTGCATCAGTCATTGATTTGACTCGTTCGCGGACTGTATTTTTTTGGTCTTCGTTTAATTCTACTGCGGAGGTCACTTCTGCTAGAACAGTTTGATTTAGTTCTCGCAATAGTGCTAGGTATTTTTTCCCTATCTCTTCTAGAAAAATAATCCGACCTCTATCAACTAGCAGCATTAAAAAATTACGCATATAGGGATCGGCTTCATCACCCATCATGCGTTGCAGCACTGCTTTTTTGTCTTCTGGTTTAATAATTGGATTTCCCATAAATTGCTTCAATTCTGGGGATTCATCCATAATATTAATCAGGGAACGTATATCTTCCCCAAATCTCTCAGCAAGGTCTTTTGATTTAGCCAAGGACATTAGAGCTGCTGCGTAGGGTTCTACAATTTCACCAGCAATTACAGTCATGATTGACCTCCTAATAACCCCAGACTACGATCTATTAATTGTTGCTGGGCATTCTCATCTAAAGTTTCTTTGAGGCGAGATTCTACTTGTGCCAATGCTTTAGATGCTACAATTGAGCGCAGTTGGGCAATTGCTTTATCTCTTTCCGAGTCCATCTCTTGGCTAGCAGTAGCTTTCATCCGCTCAATATCTTGTTCTGCCTGTTGCTCAATTTTTTGCTTGACTTCCTGTGCTCTTGTTTCAGCAGTGGCTAGAATTGTTTCAGCCTCTACTTGAGCTTGGGTCAACTTTTGTTGTTGAGCTGCTAGAGCTGATGCTGCTTCTTGTTGACGTTTTTCTGCTTCTTTGATTGCTTGTTCAATAGTGGCGCGTCTTTCACTAAGAATTTTCCCAATAAAGCCTCGCCCAAAATAAATTAAAACTACAATCAAAATTCCTAAATTAATTAGGTTAGTGTCTAAAAGATCCAGGTTTAAACCGAAACCTTCTTCTGCGCTAGCTTCTGTGGCTAGCCATAAAACATTTACCATGATATCCTGTGATAGTTAGCCTTAAATTATCTTGTTGGATGCTGAGTTTTACGATCTATCGCCTCAACTTTTCCACCTGGAATTTTCTTTGGCTATCTGACCAATTCTGGTCCTAATAGTTTTTCTAGAATTTGGTGGCTCAAAGAGTCTACCTGTTCTTCTAACTGTTGCAAAGCTGCTTGCTTTTGCTCTTCTATTTCTTGAGCTGCTTGTTCTCTTTTGGCTTGTGCTTCCTGTTGAGCTTTAGCCACTTTTTCGGCTACTATTTTCTGAGCTTCTGCTTGAGCTTCAGTAATAATTGCTTGAGATTTTTTACGAGTTTCTGCTAGGTCTTGCTCGTATTGTTCAGCTAATTTTTTTGTTTTTGCCAAACCCTCTTGTGCTTTGATTTGATTGTCGCGGATATAATCTGCACGAGAATCTATAGCTTTACCCAGTGGTTTGTAAAAAATTTTATCCAAGACAAAAGCCAGAATCAGAAACTGAATTGCCATTAAGGGTAGAGTTGCATTAATGTCAAACAAACCACCCTTTTCTGCTACTTCTTCAACGGCTAGTAATATTGTCCAATTTATCATTTTCTCTAATCTTTAGGTGGTTCCCATAGTTTAAGTAGGATTTAACTAGCTATCAGCTATTAGCGCTTCAGCTATCAGCCTAAAAATTTGCGCAATTAGGTATTTGTTTGCGGAGCATTCCGGAACGGAAAAGCTTGGATAAAACATCCCCAACTTCTATAAAGTCGCTTAATTTTAGGAGAGGCTTAAATTCCCTTCTAAAAAGCTGACTGCTGAACTGCTGTTTGCGTTTGCGTAGCATCCCGTAGGGAAGAATTCCGTCAGGAAATGCTTGTTAAAGATTTTAGATTTTCGATCTCCAAAATCAAAAATCTAAAATCCCTATTTTCTATAATGAGGGTTGTTTATGCAAAGGGGTTGGCAAATAGCAACACTAGTGATACCACCAAACCGTAAATTGTTAAAGCTTCCATAAATGCCAAACTCAACAATAATGTGCCTCGAATTTTTCCTTCTGCTTCTGGTTGACGGGCAATACCTTCTACAGCTTGACCTGCTGCATTTCCTTGACCAATTCCAGGACCAATCGCACCTAAACCTACAGCTAAGGCAGCAGCAACGACGGAAGCAGCAGCAATCAATGGATCCATAATAATTTTCTTTCCTTTTTTAACCTAAAGTACAAACTTGACGATTAACTAGAACTATATTGATTACACTGTTGCGTAATCAACTACATACACAATTGTCACTTTTTTCGATGAACTGATGTGATGATTGAAGTGAAATATGAAACTCAATAAGTTCAAGTTTCATGCTTTTATCTCACATCACTCGTCAACTCTGAAGTTTACTTGTTTTGTTGTTTTGGGGGACTTATTGCTCTACCATTTCCAGTTTCCGTGAATCTGGCGATAATTCATCCCATTCACTGCTTAGAATACCAGACTTTGAGTTACTTTTAAGCAAATTTTTTTTCTACTACCCACCTAATTCTTAATCGTGATGTTCTGCGCCATGTTCTTCTAACGCTTCTCCGATGTAGTTAGCAGCTAGGGTTGCAAAAATCAATGCTTGAATAGCACTTAAAAATAGACCCAAAACCATTAGTGGTAAAGGAATAAATAGAGGTACTAGCAGAACTAGCACTCCCACAACCAATTCATCAGCAAGAATATTACCAAATAAACGG
>NZ_JAAHGK010000967.1:0-3004 GCF_010672505.1 Okeania sp. SIO2B9
TGTGAATTTTGGCTGCCTACTTACAGAAAAAATTTACCTGTGCTTACTCCTGGTGCTAAATATATGGATGATTATGTGAAATTAATGGGGGTTAATATTGTGAAAGTTATTCATAGTTATATTGAGGGATAATTAACTACATGGCTTGATCTTAATTAAGAATTTAGCGATCGCTTCTCCATATTAGCTTGCTAATTATGAACTACTTTTTCTTGTGTTGAATAAAAAGTCATGCGTAGGGGCGAACAACCAACAACTATACTTAGACTATCACCATTTTTTCTTATGTGCAATGAGAAATCCTACATTTTTGGTGCTACGTGTAATGACAGTTGTGGGTTTAAATTTGGGAGCTTGGCAATGACGATTTTGATGAGTGGCGGTCGTCGAATTTTACTCATCTATATTAGCGATCGCTTCTCCATTTTACTGTGTTGATTATGAGCTGCTTTTTTTTGTTGAATAAAAAGTCATTATTGGGGGCCAGAGACCGCCAATATATTTATACTATCACCGTTTTTTCCGAGGTGCAATCAGAAATCCTATATTTTTGGTGCTTAGTGCAATGACAGTTGTGGGTTCAAACTTGGGTGTCTAGGAATAACGAAATGAGTAGCGAGGGTCGAATTTTACTCATCTATATTAGCGATCGCTTTTCCATTTTACTGTGTTGATTATGAGCTGCTTTTTTTTGTTGAATAAAAAGTCATTGTTGGGGGCGAGAGACCGCCAATATATTTATACTATCACCGTTTTTTCCGATGTGCAATCAGAAATCCTATATTTTTGGTGCTGAGTGCAATGACAATGGTTGTTGGTTCAAAGTTGGGAGTATGGAAATGACAATCTGGATGAGTGGCGGTCGTCGAATTTTAGTTTTATTTGTATAAAAAAATGCTGAAAACCCCGTGCTTTTAAGCCGGGGATGAAAGCTTATCGCAGGTACTAACCATGCAGAGAATTTCTGATTAATTGTTCTAAATATTCCGAAGCACTCGTCTTACTCCTAGCTGCTTTTTCTTGTATTCCTTGCCACGCATAATCAGTTAACCACACGCCACGTCTTTCAAAAGTATTGATTTGTAATTGTTTTAGGATTTTGTAACTGGTCAGTTATTTCCGCCATCTTGCACTAGCCATTGACAAATAGTAAAGAGAAAAGATTGAAGTCATTTCAGTTATCAGTTATCAGTACCTCTGCAATAAGGAGGCTTGAAATATGGAACATTCTCTTTTTTTTTATCCCCTTAAAAAGGGAGGCTTTAGACCAGAATTTTTCGGTAAGAAGAGGGAGTTTATTAAGATATAAGGAGAAGAAAGTTTTTTTGTCACACTCTTATCCGGACATGAAGCATAAAAAAGAAATAAATCCTTATTAGTCAATCCTATCTCTTCTAAAGATAGACAATTGTTAATTGTTGAACCAACACCTAAAACCCCGGTTCATTTCATTCTAGATTTTGGTAATAAATTTATTGATTTTCAGACAGCGAAAGATAAATTGCCTCAAGCTTGAAATAAGGGGGTTTCCTCAATACATAAAATGGCAAAGTTTAGAATAAAACTGCTCTGCCTAAAACCTCAAACCTTCTTCTACCTCTCAAGGCAATGAATTAATAGCTGATAGCTGACAGCTGAATGCTTACTTTCTACCAATTAAATTTCATTCCCAAATATTCTTCTAAACGCTGATTATGAGGTTGAAAATAATCACTTAATTTTTGTCGAAGTGACTCACTAATAGAAGAATAAGAACCAGCATTTAATTTTGGATAATCTGGTATTTGATAATCTGGCAAACCTAGAAAATCGAAAACTTGCTTCATCGTACTTGCCGAGTCACGATAAAAGTCTTCACTTTTCAAAATTAGTAATTGTTCTCTAGGAAAAATAGCTAACCATTTCTTGAGGAATTCTACATATACCCCAGAAGCTATATAATCTCCTGCAAAATTCCAATAATTAGGATGAGAAATTTTGCTTATTTTTTCAAGTTGAGAATTAATTGCTACTTCACAAGAACGAAATTCTTTATTTAAACGTACTTGATGATAGTAATGAGAAATTGCTCGATCGACAGGATTTCTCATAATGATAATTAGTTTGGTTTTGGGAAAAAAATGAAAGATTCTACAGGCGGCATATTGAGCATCAAAATAGGTAGTGCTTGCTTCTCCAGTTAGAAATTTTTTTGAGTTTGAAATGGGAGGGAAATGTGCCCGATACCAATCTATACCTCTATGGAAATTGAAAGACCAAAAATGTATTTCTTTTTTGATGGCAGGTAAAATTTGGGGATGTTTAGTTATATAGCTATAAAGAGAGGTGGTTCCTCCTTTGCCTACTCCAATAATTAGAAAGTTGGCTTCTGATAATTTTTCTGAGTTCCAGTGTTGTTTAACAAAGGTGGGATGGGTTTTATAAATATAATTTTTAGAGGCTATTTGATAATATTTTATCGCTTCATTAATTCTGCCTACTTGAGTTAAAGCTTCTGCTAAGTTTAGGTAAGTGGAAACTGAATTATTTTGATTTTCAATAAGTTTCTGAAATAAATTTACTGCCTCCTCAAGTTTGCCTAATTTTTCAAAAGTTTCCCAGAGACGAGTATCAGACCACCAAGCAAAATCAGGATTAATTTCTATGGCACGATGGTAGGCAATGGAAGCTTCTAACCATTTTTGTTGTTGGGTTAAAACTAATCCTAGATAATAGTAAGATTGACTATCTCGATTAGTTTCTACAGCAGCATAATATGAGTTTAAATCTTGTTCTAGTTGAATTTTTTGCCGTAATATTTTCTCTAATTCCTGAAAGATATCTATTTGATGTTTACTAGGGAATATTTCTCGCAACATATAATAGATAATGATGGCTCCCGAAATCTGATTTGCTTGTGCTAAAGCTGTTCCTAATTTTAAGTATAGTTCTGGATTTTCTCTGATAAGATACAGTGCTTTTTGATAAATAGGATATTGGTCTGGATTTTTAATAGCTTGACAAA
>NZ_JAAHGK010000968.1:0-3002 GCF_010672505.1 Okeania sp. SIO2B9
TCAACTAAATCCTGTAAAATGGCTTATTTATGAAAAGAGATAACACTGGATATCAGAAAAATTATCAACCTTTGATCAACTGGAGTTATACTAAATCCGGTTTAGATACTATCTTTAAATTGCAGGGATAATAGCATATAACTGAAGTTTTCAATAAAAAAAGCATTATTTTTAGGAATTGGTATAATACCAATTGATCGAGGAATATTATCAAACCAATAGGGAGGTTTCATAGAGCCTCCGTACAAAAGAATTTTATTTGTTTAGATACAAATATAAAAGCCTACATAGTCTCAACTACATATTTATAATTCTCACCTTTTTGTTCTTAATTCCCTTGCCTTAACATTTTTTTTATAGATGCTCTCTAATTCTAAGATATAATTATGAGAATTACGAGTAAAATAACAAATTCATATTCATAGATGCCAGTGTTTACTGTCAATAAGCAAAACTCTCGTCAACCTTATGACGGTTGGTCTTTAGATGACCGCGATCCAGAAGTAATTAAATCTTTGATGCCATTATGGGAATGGTTTTATCGTTATTATTTTCGAGTTCAAACCGATGGGTGGCATCATATTCCTAGAGATGAAAAAATACTGATCGTTGGCTCTCATAATGGTGGTTTACCCGCTCCAGATATGCATATGTGTATGTATGACTGGTTTAAAAGATTTGGTACAGAGCGTTTGGTTTATGGACTTATGCACCAGAATGCCTGGTCTGTTTTTCCTACTACTCCCTTAGCAGTACAATGTGGAGCAGTTAGAGCGCATCCGAAAATGGCGATCGCTGCTTTCCAAAGAAATGCCTCTGTGGCTGTTTATCCTGGTGGTGGCCCAGATGTTTTCCGTCCTCATTCTATGCGAGATAAAATCTATTTTGCTGGACGTAAAGGCTTTATTAAGTTGGCTTTGCGTGAAGAGGTACCTATTGTGCCAATGATTTCTAATGGTGCCCACGATACTTTAATAGTGCTGGCAGATGTTTATGAACAAGTGAAACAGCTCCATGAATGGGGTTTGCCTTGGTTATTTAGTCTCGATCCAGAAGTGTTTCCTATCTATATTGGATTACCCTGGGGATTAGCTATTGGGCCTTTACCTAATTTCCCTTTGCCAGTAAAAATTAATACTCGGGTTTGTCCTCCCATTGTGTTTGAGCGTTATGGACGTGAGGCAGCTAGCGATCGCGATTATGTTGATGCTTGTTATGAGCGAGTTATAACTAGAATGCAACAAGAATTAGACCAATTAGTGTTATCAACTTCATAATTTAGTATTGATTTCATTGCCCAAGAAATTTTAGCCTTCTCTTTCTGAACAAAAGACTCTGGTTTTAACTGGGAAAAGTTAGTGAAGTTCTCTCCCGTTAAATCGGAGATTATAACGGGAGCTTCTAAAACAGAGATAATTGAACTGAAGTGGGCTTGATTTTATAGCAATAAGTAATTATCATATTTTGATTTTACATTTACTGCTATATCATGTCAAGTAACTATAATAAAGGTTTTAGGTCTGTTTACTCTCTTACTGCTCATATTGTATTTGTCACTCTTCTACCGAAAAAAAGTAATTACTTCTGAGATACTACAGCAATTGAACAAAATATTTGATCAAACCTGTCAAAAGTGGGAATGTGAGTTAGTAGAGTTTAATGGTGAAGTTGACCATGTACACTTATTAATCACATTTAACCCAAAAGTTCAATTGAGCAAATTTATAGCAAATCTCAAAACTGTTTCTAGTAGGTTGATCAGGAGAGACTTTGCTGATTACCTAGCCAGGTTTTACAAGAAACCTGTACTGTGGAAGGGTTCTGATTTTGTTGCTAGCTGCACCAGGTGTAACTATTGAGCAATTAAAGGAATATGTTGAACATCAATCGACACCTATTTAATTTGCTGTCGGGAATTGCCGAATCTAATTGGATATGGAGTAAAATCCCAATTACAAGTGGAGCAATAATTAACTTTTTCTTCTGTATATTTCGTATGACATATCGGACATTGATTCATATTATTTAATTCTTCTTATGAGTAAATATTGACAATAGTTTATATTATTATACCCAATACTGTCGCCGACAACTTGTAGATAGTCCACGAAATAAACCTATTTAAATATCTTGTGCAAGAGAATTTAGGAACACTCCATGAAATATCCCTACAAGGGTTTCATAAAAGGAGAATAATCTTAAATAATTTCCAACTCTAAATTATGACTTTTAGCAAAGTTATGAGTAAAATGATCTACCTCATTTGTATCACTCAATTCTAAGTTGTAAAAATCTACAAATTCATAATCTGAATATGGTCCCGCGTGCCAGGTTCCCACCTCTAATTTAATAAAACAATTCCCGGGAATTTTAAAAGCAACTACATCTTCTAATTTTGGTGCATTCTCTACACAAGGTGGAGCAACTGCCATTAACCATTCCTTAGCTTCTAGGGAACCCAAACATTGAGTACATTTTATATGACGAGTAATTTTAGTAAATTTTCGGTCTTTTCCAAATAACCGCATAATATAGAATCGTGGCGTACCATTTTCTAAATTTAATTGAGCATCGTCTTGGTTATATTGTTTATCATCTCCTGTTGCCCAAATTACTTGTCCAAAAGGTCGAAAATTCTCTGGTGTAATTTCTTGGGCAAACAGTTGTTTAACTACTATTGATTTACTCATTTTTGATTCTTATAAAATTTAGCTATACAAGTTTTTTTTACAGTAGATTTGACCAGGCGTGAGATACACACATAGGGGGCAAGATGCCCACACTGGGAACATTTAATTATTAATATTTGTACTTCTTATACGACCGAATCTACTGTATCTTTTCTATGGCGGGTTTAATCATGTTCGGATAATTACTTATATCATGTCCGGTTAAACAGTGATAAATAAATAACTACGGAGTCCTCAGGAGTCAGGAGTCAGGAGTCAGGAGGAAAGAGGTAATAAAGAAGAACAACAGGAGAAGAAGGAGAAAGTTTTTTT
>NZ_JAAHGK010000969.1:0-2996 GCF_010672505.1 Okeania sp. SIO2B9
TAGACTGAGATTGTAATTCTCCTCTATGAAAAGAGGCGATCGCTTCTTTTGCTTCTTGAGCTATTTCCTCTCGACTAGCTTCAATCATTTGATTTTTAACAATTTCTAATAACATTTCTCTTTGTTCAATGGAAAGTTCGTTAACAATTATAAGAGCCTCTTCCAGTGTTGCCATAATCTATACTATCCTAGTTTAATTACTATTATTTTCCCTAAATTATAACTTAGTTTGGTTATATTTTAGTAGGGGACTGTTTCATCCCTTGCTTTATTAAGCTCAGACAAATTGACAGAAATGGTGAGGTAAAAGTTCTATGAATCATCCTATTCTTCAATTAAGTTTTCATAATCTAGGTTTTCTAATTATAGAAGACAATTAATCGAAAATGAAAAATAGCAATTCTGTAGGGGGTTTTAGGGGGTTTGGTCTCCAAACCCATCCTTGATATTGCATCCTGATTTATAAAAGTTTTCATCGATAATATTGAGGAACTATCAATTCTATGTTTGATCGTTGGAGGTTTCAGAGGTATTTCAGCCGCGCCATGTAATTGTGCAAGTAAGCAAAAGTAGCTTTAGATGCTCCAATGCTACTTCAATTTCTAATTGCTGATCTAGACTAAAAAGACCATAGACAGAACATCCATAGTAAGACTGAGGTTCCTGTGGAGATTTAACTACAATTTTGCATTCCATTAAAACCTCCCGTAAACGCTCCAATACCATTTCCACTTCCAGCTTTTTATCGAAAGTGAAAACCCCAGTTACAGCTATTCCTCCTTTAGATTGTGGTTTGTTTTCGGTAAGGGAAGTGTCGAGAAGTTCTTCAGGAAGTTGGGGAACGGTACTGTCACTATTTTCCCAATCAACGAGGGAGTGCCATTCTTTTATTCCTACAACTTCACATAAGCTTTGAAAATTTTTAGGGGAAATAGGTTTGCCACTAATAAAGCGTTTCAAAGTTGATTCGGAGACTTCTGCATCCCAACACCACTTCGGCTCTGTTTTATTCCAACCTTTTTTCTTTCTGGCTGTATCAATCATTTTTATGCCTTCTTCGTTAAGTTTTATTGAACTTGCTTTTCGTCCCATGACATTACATTTTTATTTTACTACTACTGCCTTTTTTTTACCATGTAGGATTACCTACTGTAGTGATACAATATCAACCTAGTACAAGATCACACTCGTAAAATTCAGCGATCGTAATCACCATCATTCTATGATTATCATTAAAAACTCTGAAGTAATGAATGTGATAATATTAGTGATTGAGGTCGCATCCTTAATTAAATGATTTAGTTCCATGACTCCAGTCTTTTGGTTAAGCTACTACTACTACTACTTATCCAGAGTCAATTACTAAATGTGTAAGAGTTAGTGAGGCAAAATCAGTTCAATATTCCCAATTCTCCCTCACTAATTCTTACCTAAAATTGAGGCAAAGTTGGACGATATTTTTCTTCAGTATTAGTTACAGTGAAAATTAAGCAACTTTACTTTTAATACTGGAGAATAATCATGAAAAATAACTTTCCAGAAAACCAAAAACAGACAACTTATACCGAAGTCCAGGAAACTAGACCCATTAATTTAATAGATAAAATTACCGACTTGGCAATCGAAAATCAAGAAGTTGGTTTGATAATTGGTAGTGCCATTGGTACTTCCATCATTATTTGCGCGATCGCCCACTCGGCAGCAAAAGTAATCCGCGCCGTTCGTGGATAAAGGTTTCCCCTGGGGTATTAACATGAGGCGACTTCCTAGTTGCCCAACTCCTATGTTTTTGCCTTTTTTTAATCTCAAAACTTCCTAATGCTTGATGCCCTCACAACCAGAAATTTACGCCAAATATGCAGATGGAACCCCAGTTTACAAAAGTCATCGACCGTCCAGAATTTCTGGACTCGATACCAAAGCAATAGGCCCTCATTCAGTGCTGCGGTGGGATACCATTAACAACAGAATTTATCAAAGACGGGAATATGACGCTAGCGGTAATCCCGTCCGCGACATCGACTTTACCAGTCCCACTTTTCCCCGCAGTGGCAGGATACGTCCTGAACATCCAGTACCGCCTCATCAACACCGTTTCTATATCAACGACCCCAAAATAGGTACTACTTCTGGCTTTGTCAGAGGTGCTGCCGAACCCTTAGAACAACCAGACTAGAACCCAAGGAGGAAATATGCGTGGAATCACCATCAGCGATCGCCAACCAAATAACAATACCTTAACAGTCAATCTCGCGGATATTCTGCAATTACTCGGCTCAAAACTTGCCAGTACAGAATGGGAAGTATTAGACATAGAATGTTTGGGAACCAATAAAAATCCCCTCCATGAATTAGCCGATACCAAAACCAGAGTCTCTGGAGACACCCTGTTACAAATAGCCAGCAACGTTACCCAAATCATCGACGGCACATTCTTATGCTACCCAGACAACGGACAGGAGCCAAATATAATCATTCGTGCGGTAGATAGCAGTGCTTACGATGTAGAAAGTAGCGATGAAACTATATTAACTAAATTACAACAACGCTTCCAACAAGTTGAAGATTTACCAGAAACAGAAACTCAGGGAGACCTAGCTCTCAATTTACAGTTTGACAGAAATGATGAGGTAAAAATTCTATGAATCATCCTAATTTTCAAACCATGAATGAATCAGAATTACGAGCTTATGTATTAGCTCATCGAGACGATACCGAGGCGTTTTATGCTTTAGCCGATCGCCTGACATCTAAACCAGGACGTAAGTTATCTAACGAAGATTTAGAGAGATCACCAGAAATTTTAGCAGAAATCAAAAAACAAAAACCATAAATCGTCCGAACGATAACCCTGTAGGGAGGTTCCATGGAACCTCCCTACAATGTGGTGTAATCGTATTGATAGAAGAAGAGATGTTGACATACTCCCGACGTTGCCCTTACCGGACCCATAGGGATTCTTCAGTCAGGGTTTCCCAGACTGAAGAATCCCTATG
>NZ_JAAHGK010000097.1:0-10171 GCF_010672505.1 Okeania sp. SIO2B9
TCGGAATTGCCAGCATAATTACTGTGATATGATAGTCATAGGTAATTTCACAAGCTTTATTGGGACTTTGCTGTCCTGAATTACTTGGACTCCTACAAATTCTCTCAGAGGTCAATACAACAACTTGAGAAAATATTAGAGGAACTTTATGGCAGACATTAATGAGTTAATTGAAAAACTGGCAGAACTTGATGAGGAGACATTGCAAGCTCAACTTGGGATGCAACTACAAAGCTTGGAAGATGATTTAACCACAAGTGCTTCTGTAGAATCTATCAATATCAATACCCTGACGGCTGTTCCCAGAGGTCTAGAGGGTAATAAATTTATAGAATTTGGTCAGAATTTTTTTAAACGCCTGAATGGAGAAGCTTACGATTTCTTATGCGATCGTGACCCCTTTGGTGACGGTTGTAAAACAATGCAAAAAATTGAGGATGCTTACAATGAAAGTTCCACAAAAGCTGCGGGTATGTTAACTCCCATTTTGGTTACTAATTTAGGGTTAGCTCCGGCGATCGCTGCTATTGTTGCTACCTTAATTGTGCAGAAAATTGCTAGTGCAGCAGGTGAGACAATTTGCTCAATGTGGCAAGACAGTTTTGATGGGTCTAAACCACCTGAAATAGAGTAGGAAATGTTTTGCTTTTGCTGAAAGTTTTTTCAGCTTAAAATATCAACCCCCATCCTTAAAAATGAAGTTTCAATAACAAAAAAATTAACAGAGGAAGACTATGAATTTAACAACATTATTATCATCAAATAATTGGTCAATTTTTTCTGTAAGAGCTGTTTTAACTACTGTTATTCATCAGCTTCGATTATTAGTAACATCCGAAGAAAATCTTGGCATAACAACTACTAATATTTTGCACTCCGAAAAATCCAGGGCTTCAGACAGACCAAAAAATAGAACAGACGGAGGTCGTAGAGGAAGTTCTAGGGTTTCAGATAGACCAGAAAATAGAACAGACGGAGGCCGTCGAGGAAGTACATCTAGGGTTGCAGATAGACCAGAAAATAGAACAGACGGAGGCCGTCGAGGAAATACAGATGATGATTCAATATTATTTCCTGAAACACCTAACCAAACCCCCAACTTTCACGCTTTGCTCATCGGAATTGACTTCTATTTTCCCCATGAATTAGAAGGTGGCAGCTATAAAAATTTACGGGGTTGTGTTCGAGATATTAATCATGTTGAAACCTATTTAAAAAATACTTTCAACCTCACATCCGACCAAATTATTAAACTCACAGCTACTGCTTCAGATAATCCTAAGCAACCCAAAGAATCACCCGAATTTTTACCAACTTATGAGAATATAGTTGCTAAATTTAAAGAGGTAACTGCTAAAGCAAAACCTCAAGACCAAGTATATATTCATTACTCTGGTCATGGTGGACAAGCGAAAACAATTTTTACAGATATTAAGGGTATTTCTGGTATAGATCAAGGCTTAGTTCCCACAGATATTGGTCAACCAAATTCACGCTATTTACGTGACTTAGAATTTGCCCAACTTCTCGAAGAAATGGTGAATAAAAAATTAGTTGTAACTTTGGTACTCGATAGCTGTCATTCCGGTGGTGCAACAAGAGGTGGAGAAGACAAGATTCGTGCTGGAGGTTTTATTGATATGACTCCCCGACGAACTAATAGTTTAGTTGCACCTATTCAAGAACTAACAAAAAATTGGCAAAATCTAACAGCAAATAGTCGCAACCTTACCGTGGCCAATGGTTTGTTGCCACAACCAAAAGGTTATACTTTAATCGCAGCTTGTCGGGATAATGAATTTGCTTATGAGGATGTTTTTGAAGGAACAGAACGCAACGGCGCTTTAACTTATTTTCTCTTAAAAAATCTGCGCAAATTTGGCACAGAAATTGCTGTAGAAGAGCTATTTAATAGCATTTCTAATTTCGTTCATAATCGCTTTGAGCGACAAACACCGATGCTAATTGGACAGACAAAGCAGACTTTTTTTGGTGGTCAATCTGTTGTTAGTAGGCCTACTCCTACGGTCATGGATGTAGATATTACTAAAAACCGAGTCAAAATCCAAGCTGGTCAAGCTAATGGCATCAAAAAAGGGGCGGAATTTGATATTTTCCGATTTACAACCAGGGATTTTCAAGACAGCCAAAATCTAATTGCTACAGTAAAAGTAGTAGAATTAGGAGCATCTGATTGTTGGGCAGAAGTAACAGAATTACACAATATCAGAACCATCAATAATAACTTGAGCGAAGGAATGATTGAAATAGGTTCACCTGCAATATATTTAGGACCAGGGGTGAAACAAATTCGTAAAGTTTGTGTTCTTTTTCCAGACCCATTACCGCAAATTCCTGGTGTAAATGTGGCATTATTGCCTAATATTCTCGCAGCTAAGAAAGAACAAATTGAAGGTCATCGCTGGATAGAATTTTGTTCGGAAACAGAAATTGATGTAGATTATTTTGTTTCACTGAATGCTGCTGGAGAATATTGGGTTTTAGATGCTCTGAAACAGCCAATTAAAAATATTATTTTTCCAATAAAAGCGGATGATCCAGAAGCTAGTGAAAAGCTAATTAATCGCTTAATTCATCTTGCCAAATATCAGACTATTTGGGATTTGGATAACGAAGAATATTCTGCCCCATTAAATGGAAAGCTTAAGCTTGAATTAGGTACGTCAGTGAAACGAGAATTTGTACCTTTAGAAACTGACAATAATATTTATGAATTGGAAGAGGGCGAACGGGTTTTTCTCCGAATTCATAATCTATCTAATCAAACTTTAAATATTACGGCTTTGATACTTCAGGAAGATTTAAGTATTGTAAAATTCTATCCAAAAGCTGTGCCTTATGAAGTGTTAGAACCAGGAAAATATAAAGACACTCGCTTTGACCTCGAACTGCCAAAAAATTATCAGGAAGGGGTGGATATAGTTAAAGTATTTGCGACTGTGGATGGAACGAATTTTGAATTGTTGGAATTACCAGTATTAGACCAATCTCGAAGAGGTTTTGGTAATCAACAACCTACTAATAAATTAGAGGAATTATTGGCTGCTGTTGTAGATGAAGATAGTCCTCAGCGAAATATTAAAGTTGTTACTGACGCTAGTGAGGAATGGACAACAGAAAAAGTGGTGCTAGTGGTGAAGAAATAATATTAATCATGTCATGGCGAGGCGTTCATTAATTGATAATTGATCATGGATAATTGATAATTACCTCTGGTTAAAACCGTTACGGAATTGAATATAAGGAAATATTATTTCTTATCTTGGTCGATTGGAGATGGCGAGGAGACCCGCTCTTGACAGAGCCGCTCCGAAGATCGCCATCTCACCCTTCGGGAAGCTGCGCTAACGACCGCTGTCTTGGTTGATTGGATATGGCGAGGGGACCTCGCCATCCCTCAACCGCTTTTTTCCCCTTAAAAGGGGAGGCTTTAAACCAGAATTATTTAATTATTAATTATTAATTATTAATTAGGGTTTGCTGAAAAAGTCTTATGGGTGAGGGTAGGAGACAGGAGACAGGAGACAGGAGACAGGAGAAATGGGAATTTGGAGGAGGTAGGAGCTAAGTTTTGTCCCAAGTAGGAAGGAAAATTTAGCCATGAATTCTCAAAACAAATTTAATCATAATTCTTCTCAATCAAATCCCAAATCTTTCAATCAATCCCAAAATTTTGGCAACATTAGTATTGGTGGAACAAATAATCCTTTTAACCCAACAAATACTAGAAGTAGCAATGTGAATATTGACCAAAGCCACACTCAAACTATCGGAGAAAATTCTGAATCAAAAATAGATACAGCATTAGCTGAATTAGGAAAGCTTAAACAGGAAATTGCTGCCACAAATGCTCTAAGTTTAATTCAGAAAAAACAAGCAGAAATTCCTGTTGAAATACTAGAAACAGAATTAAAGAAACCTCAACCTGACAAAGGCTTGATAGATGAAGCAGTTGAGGCACTTAAAAAAGGATTAGAAGGTGTAGAAAAATTAGCTGGACCTGTGATGAAAGTTGCAACAATTTTAGCCAAAGTTTGGATTTAATTTTCTCTCTTAATCAAGGGTGAGATTGCTTCAGGGGGTTTGCGTCTACCTATTTAGGGTTTGCTGAAAAAGCCTTATGGGTGAGGGTAGGAGACAGGAGACAGGAGACAGGAGACAGGAGAAAAGGGAATGAGCGAGGAGGTAGGAGCTAAGTTTTGTAAGAATGATTTTTCTGCCTAACTATGCACCTAAAATACGCTACTTTTTGAGCGTGAAGAGCTGAAACAGGCGCACTTTTTTCGATATCAAAAAGGCTAAAACCTTTATCTGTAAATACTTTTAGATTTAATCAGCAAGCCCTATTTATACCAATTTGATAAATGTTTGCTACATTTTCTTGAGCGGGGGAGTAGGGGAGTGAGGGAGTAGGGGAGAGGTAAAGTGAATTGGTATTAGTTAATTAGATTCAAATAATATCTTCAATAACTATATTATGACTACGGAACAAAATGACAAATCCCTATCCAATCAAAATCAAACAGCCAGAGATTTGACAGTTTCAGGTAGTGAAAATCCTGTAAATTTTGTCAATACAACAGAGGGCACTACAAGTATTAATCAATCTCGTACTGTAATCTATAACTATTATTATGAAAAACAAACAATTACAACATCTACTGAAGAAGATATAGACGATAAATTACTTTGTCCCTATCAAGGTTTATATCACTTTAACTCAGAAAATGCTGAATATTTCTTTGGGCGCGAAGTATTTATTGAAGAACTCTATGAATATACAGAAACTCGTAATTTTATTCCCGTATTAGGAGCCTCTGGCAGTGGCAAATCTTCAGTTATTTTAGCAGGATTAGTACCGAAATTAGTCAAAGCTGGACATTGGCAATTTACCCATTTTCGTCCAGGAGGAGACCCATTTTATGCTCTAGCTCGTGCTTTAATTCCACTCTACGCACCGAACCTAAATGAAACTCAACTTCTGACTCAAACTGACGACTTATCTGAGTATCTAAAAGATACAAAAAAAACCAATCAATTATCCAAAGTTTTTACACAAATACAACATAATCATCCCAATAGCAGAACTTTATTAATTGCCGACCAATTTGAGGAAATTTACACCCTTTGTAATGATGAACAAACCCGCCGAAAATTTCTCGATCTTCTCTTATATACATTCCGGTCTTTCAGCAAACAATCATCCTTATCAACCGTATTAGTTGCCACAATGCGGGCTGATTTTTTAGGGAATGTATTATCTTATCCACCATTAGCAGATGTCTTGCGAAATGGGGATGTAAAAATCCGCTCCATGAACTCAAAAGAACTAAGAGATGTTATTGAAAAACCTGCTCAAAAATTAGGTATCAATTTTGAAAGCGGACTGGTAGAACGTATTCTTGAAGATGTAGATAAAGAACCAGGAAATTTACCCTTATTAGAATTTGCTCTGACAGAACTTTGGAAACAACGAAAAAGCAAACAATTAACTCATAAAGCTTATGAAGAAATAGGTCAAGTTTCTGGTGCATTAACTCGTTATGCTGATGACAAATTTAGTAAACTTAAACCAGAAGAACAACAACAAGTCCATCGAATTTTTGTGCAATTAGTACGACCCGGAGAAGGTACAGAAGACACCCGAAGAGTGGCAACTAAAGCAGAATTAAACCAGACATGGAATTTAGTCAAAAAATTAGCTGATGCACGGTTAGTTGTCACCAGTCGTACTGTTATTACCAGTGAAACAGAAGAAAATTCAGGGCAAGAAACAGTTGAGGTAGTCCATGAAGCCTTAATTAGAAATTGGGGTCAACTGAAAGGATGGATGGAAACAGACCGAGAATTTCGTGCATGGCAAGAAAGACTGCGGGGTTTTATGCGTCAGTGGCAAGAAATGGGGCGAGATGAGGGACAACTATTACGGGGGGCAGCACTCGCTCAGGCCCAGGAACAACTAAAAGACCGTCGCGATGAACTTTCAGAAAAAGAACAAGAGTTTATTCGAGAGAGTGTGAAATTTCGCGATCAAAAACGGCGACGGAATATTGTGGCAGTTACTAGCAGTTTTGTTTTGATATCAGTTTTGGCTGGAGTTGCTGTGTTCGGATGGAGACGTGCTACTGTTAACAACTGGAATACCAAAATTAGAAATAAGTTTGAGAGTCTAAAAGACAGTTTCAATTCTACTCAAACATGGGATACACTCGTTAACGGTATTAAGCTGGGGAAAAAATTAAAAAATGCTGGTTGGGCAAAACCTGAGACTCGACTATTAGGTATAGATACATTACGAGAGATAATTTCTACCCCTGGGAAGATGGAATATAATCGTTTAAATCACGATAACGAAGTTATTAGCGTGGCATTTAGCCCCACAGAAGACCTCATTGCCACGACAGGTAGCGATAACGTTGCTAAACTCTCGAAAGCAGATGGTACTTTGATGGCAATTCTAGGCCATGGCGGAGCAGTCTATAGAGCAGTTTTTAGTCCCAAGGGAGACCTTGTTGCGACAGCAAGTAAAGATAAAACTGCTAAAATTTGGAAATCTGATGGCACATTAGTAGCAACCTTAAATCACGATAACCAAGTTACCAGAGTAGTGTTTAGCCCCAACGGAGACTTTGTTGCCACTGCGAGTAAAGATAACACAGCTAAAATTTGGAAATCTGATGGCACTTTCGTAAAAACTCTAACAGGACATACAGGAGAGCTTCGTAGTATTGCCTTCAGCCCAAAAGGAGACCTTATTGTTACTGGTAGTAAAGATGACACAGCCAAAATTTGGAAATCTACAGATGGTAGTTGGGTAGATGGTAGTTTGGTTGCAACTCTTCCTGCTGAGGGGAATGTATATGATATTGAATTTAGCCCCAAAGGAGACCTCATTGCTACTGGAGATGAGGGTGGCAAAGTCAAACTTTGGAAACCTGATGGTAACGCAGTAAAAACCCTTGAAGGACACGAAAAAATAGTCTTTGATGTTGCTTTCAGTCCTAACGGAGACCAAATTGCTTCTGCTAGTTTTGACAATAAGGTCAAACTCTGGAAAATTGATGGTACTTTCTTAGATACCCTCTCTCATGCCGATAAAGTTTATAGTGTTGTATACAGCAAAAACGGCGAACAAATAGCTAGTGCTAGTGAAGATAATACCGTCAGAATTTGGAAACCAGATGGTACTCTTGTAGACACCCTTCAAGGACACAACAAAAAAATTTATAGCATTGCCTTCAGTCCCAAAGGAGACTTAATAGCGAGTGCTAGTGCTGACCAAACAGTAAGACTTTGGAATACCATCCCTTATCAAGACACATTCGGCAAAAGCCAACTTGATAATTATCATTGTAGGCGTGTTGCCGTTAGTCCTAATAACCTCATTGCTTTGGGTTGTTATTACGAAAATACACTTCAACTGCGAAAACTTGATGGTACTTTAATACAGCCTAACATCAAGCACAATAATTGGGTAACAGATGTCGCCTTTAGTCCTAACGGTGAGTTGATCGCTACCATGACCCATCGCGGTATAGCCAAACTCTGGAAACCTGATGGTACAAAAGTCATTGACCTGACCGATAAAAAATTAGGTGCTCGCAACTCTTATAATATTGCCTTCAGTTCCAAGGGCAATTTTATTGTTGCTGGCTTAAACAAAAAAGTCAAACTATGGAAAGTTGATGGTAATTTAGTTGAAGAATTCCTAGAAATAGACACAAAACATGGCCATCAAATTACCGATGTTGCCATCAGTCCCAAAGAAGACCTCATTGTTACTGCCAGTCTAACCGGGACTGCAAAAGTATGGAAAATTGATGGAGATAGACTCAAACTACTCAATACATTTGAAGAACATAAAGGCTCTATTTACAGTATTGCTTTCAGTCCTCAGGGAGACCTCATTGCTACTGCTAGTCGAGATACAACGGTCAAACTCTGGACTCCTAATGGAACCGTCAAACATACTTTAAGTGGGCATACTAATTCAGTGCTTGGCATTGCTTTTAATTCCAAGGGAGACTTAATTGCTACAGCAAGTAATGACAAAACAGTCAGAGTTTGGAAACCTGATGGCACTCTACTACTTACTCTTAGCGGTCATACAGAACAGGTGGAGAATCTGGCTTTTAACCCTAATAATAACCAGATAGTTTCAATTAGTGATGACAAAACTATTAGACTATGGAATTTAGACATCGACGAGTTACTAGCAAGGGGTTGCGACTGGGTGGATGACTATCTCAAAAGTAGACCTGAAGACTATCCTAATAAGCATCTGTGTGATGATGTTCAACCTTCAGCACAACTTTTCCTAGAAAAAGGTAACAGAATAGTAACCAATAATGGCGATGTTGAAGGTGCTGCTGCTCAATACCGAGAAGCATTAAAACTAGATCCTAATTTGAAGTTTGACCCATTAACAGAAGCAAAAATAATTGCAGCTCCAGGCGTCCGGGATGAAGGGGGAATATTAGCAAAAGAAGGAAAAATTAAGGAAGCAATTCGTGCTTATAATGTGGCTCAAGAGTATCATCCGAATTTACAAATTCTTGGCAAACACTGGGATAAACTCTGTCGATACGGTAGCTTACATGGTCATGCTACAGATGTGATGTTTGCCTGTGATCATGCAGTAGAGCTTCAACCAGAAAATGCACAGTTTAGGGATACTCGAGGTTTGGCCAGAGCATTAACAGGTGATTTTAACAGTGCTGTTGAAGATTTTGAAGCGTTTATTAAGCAGGTAAAAAACACTGAACAAAAAGCACAACGACTGCTTTGGATTGAATCTCTGAAAAAAGATGAAAATCCCTTTACGCCAGAAGTTTTAAACAGCATTATTTTAAACATGATATAAGTTAGGTCAATGTGTATTTTTTTGCACATCTCAGAACAGCAGCAGAATTTTTTGTGACAATTGATACACATTATCGCTCCTCATCCATAAATACATTAATAATGAGAATATATAGTTATTTAACTTAAGAGTGAGACATTAAGCTACACAATAATCACGGATTATTTCATCTAAAGATTTATGGGTAGGAGCATACATTATGGCTCTTTTTAATGCACTGAAATCATGTTCAATATCATTTAAATCAGGAGAATATTTGGGAAGGAATATTACTTGATGCCCTGCCTCTTCTACCATTTCTCTAATTACATTTTTGCGGTGGATTGGAGCATTATCCATGATTAAGACGCTCGATAATTTCTAATGATGGTAATAAATATTGTGATAACCATCCTTCAAAACCTTCTGCATTCAAACTTCCTGTGAATATCATTGGGGCTATTAAGTCATGGATTTCTTTTTCTTCTCCCTGCTACTAGGTTTTCTCTTTTCCCTCGTTTTCCTTGTTGGTCTCCATAGATTTTCTTTCCTCTTTTTGACCAAGCATAAATACAAGTACTTACCTCTTCAAATCCTGATTCATCAATATATACTAAACTGTTACTTCCATATATTTTTATTAATTCTCGAATGGTTCTATTATACTTTATTCTTTCTTCTCTATTTCTTTCTTGATAACGAAGTTCTTTTTTTTCTAGTTATTTTCATTTTTTTCAAGGCAGTCCAGATTGCCGTTGTACTAACTTCAAATTTTTCTGCTATGAGTTTTAATTTTACTTGCGGATTTTCCTTTATA
Organism: Okeania sp. SIO2B9; assembly: GCF_010672505.1. NCBI lineage: Bacteria > Bacillati > Cyanobacteriota > Cyanophyceae > Oscillatoriales > Microcoleaceae > Okeania > Okeania sp. SIO2B9. The sequence continues at coordinate 9,681 of NZ_JAAHGK010000097.1, forward strand.
TATTTTTCTAATTCTTTCCAATCTAGTTTTCTGTGACGATGCTTTACCTTTGTGGCTTCAAGCTTTTTCCTCTCTAACCATCTATATATGGACGCTCTTCCTCCAAGCAAATACTTTTGCTGCCTTGGTTATCTTCCCACCACTTTCTATGTAATCTATTACCTTTTGTCTTATATCTAAACTATAAGTCATTACTTTCAACTACTCTCAATTCTATTTGAAAATTTTACTCTGTTTTTGTCTCATCCTTAAGTTAAACGACTATATTCAGGATACAAACCAATGCTACAGTTTGATAACTGGAGTGAAGGCGGTGATAGAAGTACATAATACAATATCTAAAACTATCCAGTCACAAACCTAACTTTCTAACCAATAAATGATTGTTAGTGTATATTATACCTAGTGACTAATAACGTTCTTTTTTCAGGGAGGCAAATTTCGATGAAATCTACAGGAAAAAAAATCATCACTACAGATTTTGTTGATCA
>NZ_JAAHGK010000970.1:0-2996 GCF_010672505.1 Okeania sp. SIO2B9
GCCATGGAGAGTTAGAAAAAGAAAGATTAGTTAATGTTAATTTCTGCCAAACTGAGTTCATGTTGTTACCAATTAAATAAATAATCTTACAAATAGTATAAGCAAGTAAAGAAAGTTATTTTTGAGAAAAATATAGCACTAATACCAATTCCCAAAAATAATGCTATACTTCCAATGCAACTTCAGTTATCAACTGATAATAATAATTCAGTAATGTTTGTAAGGATTATCGGCATTAATACAAAATATCTTATGCCTTTAAACCCTACTCCCTACTCCCTACTCCCTACTCCCTACTCCCAAGGAAATGTAGCAAGACTTTTTATAAATGGTATAAGTACCTATGCAAAATTAATTACACATCCTACTGACTCCCTATTGCCTGTTGCCTGTTGCCTCTCTCAAATAGGAAATTTATTTTGCACGACTACTTACAAGAATTGGTTAAGACATTTTTCAATCCTGTTTGCGGAGTGTTCCTGCAGGAAAAACCCTTTTTACAGTTAGCTATTCCCTGTTCCCTGTTCCCTATTCCCTATTTTAAATAAGAAGAAAACTATTTCCTATTCCCTACTTAGAAAGTGGCAGAGTTAAAATATATCGATAGCCTAATTCCGTAGAACCTTGAACCCAGAAAGAGCCACCATTTTGTTCAGCTAACTGACAACTTAATAGTAATGCCAATAGCTCGCGGGTAGGTTCAGTTGCAATATTTTCTCCTTGTATTGACGTTTTGTCAAAAACTATTGTTGTTAGTTCATCAAATGTTAGCTGTAATCTATTTAGCATTAAGCTAGACTGATTATCCTGGTTTTCAATCTCTGATAACTTGTGAGAATATAGTTGAGCATGAGGAAGATTATCTCCAAGAATAGGATGAGAAACCCACAGTGCAATCTTAAAATCTTCTTGCTTTTCAGACAAATGAATTTTTACTTCACTCCCTGAAACTGTAGATTTAATTACACTATAAATTAAGTTGTATAATGTTTGTTCTAAAATTGTTTTATCAAAAAAACAAACCCGGTCGCTAGATCCAGCTAATAATTGAACTTTGATCTGCTGATGAACTGTTTCTGCTTCTAGGTCTGTTACTATTTGCTGACAGATATTTTTCACATCAATAGGAGTTTTTTCTGAATTTTGGCCATACTCATATAGTTTTGTTAAACCAATAATTTCTTCAACTAGCAATCGTAAATATTGACTTCTTTCATGAATCACTTCTACATATTTTCTCTGCTTATCAGTTAGAGAACCATAGATTTCTTGGTGGAGAACACTTGCCATCCCCATCACAGAAGTTAAGGGAGTTAACATTTCTTGGCTCAAAAGACTTAGTAGCTTATTTTTAATTAAATTAGAGGATTTAATAATAGATTCTTTAGTCATTACAAAAAATTAGGCGGGGGATAGTTTTGTCAAGTTTTATTAGTGGTATAGCAGAAGGAAGAAGGCAGAAGAAAAAATATTGTGTTGTCTGAGTTTTAAGCTTTTGATATGTCCTCACCTCCCCTTCAACTGCTATACTAATTCACTCAAATTATTTCACAAATAATTCAAAACTTGGTATTTGAAATAATTTTCTAAATTTATTTTCAGTCAAAGCTTTTAATCTATATATTTATAATTTTATAGCAGATAACAGTGAAAAAAAATTTATCCTGATTGGGACATCATCAGTCTATATCCGCGCCCTACTTGTCTATTGCTATAATTTTTAACTTTCGATTTCTGTTTAAGTAGTTAACTAGCTATCAACATTTCAGCATTTCCGTACCGGAATGCTCCGCAAACAGCCTTCAGCGGGCTAAAAGCTTGGGTTTAAATTCTCGACTTCTAGCTTATCGTTTAATTTTATAGCACTAGGCAAATAGGGCGCGGACATTTATAAATGCTCAAAGTTAGTCAGAGATTATTTTTGTACGGACAAACGGCCGAAAGCTTGCGCATAACGATCGTTAACGCCACTACTGACTTATGACTTTTGACTTGCGCGTAGCGTTATAGGAGGGGTCGCGTATCCACTTCTCAAAAGCTGACTGCTAAACACCTAGCGGCTGTTTGCGGAGCATTTCAGACCGAAACGCTTTTTAAACCGAATTAACCGAATTAATTGTATATTTTATTTTCTATTCCCTATTCCCTTTTCCCTACAAATGTTAAATTAATTTTTGGCACAGATACTATCATTGAATCGTTTCTTCCAGTGCCTCTTGCAAATCTTGAGTCAGCTCTGATATAGCTGTACGACGTTTAGTTTTGTAACTCTCCCAACGCTGGGAAACAGAAATTGGTTGTCCCACTGTCATGTATACTATTTGTTTTCCTAGTATCGGACGCTTGAGAGGATTACCGCCCTTAATGCGATTAATCATATCCCATATTAGTAGAGTTGTATCAGAAAACCTTTCTACTGTCGGTTTTTCCGTAATATATTTGCCACTAACCGCAACAAAACTTTCGACTAATCTCATGTGCCACATTCGCAGACTAGCCTCTTGTGCAAGTCGGTTTGCAAGACCTCTGTCTAGAGGAGAAAGAGTCGCCAAATTTTCAATATCTTCTCTATATATAAAATCCCAACCCGCTTGTTCTAAACGACGACAACGATCTATAAAATTACCGTTGGCCTGAATTTGAAAATATTCTTCTGCCACTTCCAAAGCAACATCAAGAAGAGCATTGAGGCGAGTGGCGATCATTTCATTCATTTGGTCATCTATTAAAGATTGTTGGGAAGAACTTTCTTGAGTTGACTTGGGTAAATCTCGGTGGTAGAATTTTCGATAAAATTCTTCCATTTTTTCTAATAAATGAACTCCTAATCTCAAAAGTCGTTGGTATAGTGCAGAAGGTGCTAATTTTTGCTGATGAAAAAGATTTTCTGAACTTGAAAACAAACCACTATCTTTTTCCAGCTTACTTAAAAGTCGCTCTATATTTTCCCATGGTTCACCCAAGTACTTGTATTGAATACCTATTGGTACAATTAA
>NZ_JAAHGK010000971.1:0-2995 GCF_010672505.1 Okeania sp. SIO2B9
GCGACTTGCTCATAGACGGTTTATTTGGCTTTGGTTTAGAACGAGAAATTACCGGAGATTTAGCTGTAGCAATCAATCAAATTAATAGTTGGAAAAAACAGATATTTAGTATCGACTTACCTTCTGGAATTCATACAGATACAGGAGAAGTTTTAGGAACAGCAATTTCTGCTAAACACACATTTTGTTTAGGTCTGTGGAAACAAGCATTTTTACAAGACCAAGCCTTAGAATATATAGGTACATCCGAATTAATAGATTTTGATATTCCTCTGGCAGATATTACAGAAATTTTAGGAGAATTTCCCACTATTGAAAGAATCACAAAAACATCTGCTATAACAAATTTCCCCTTACCTCTTTCTCCAACAACCTATAAATATAAAAACGGTAATTTATTATTAATTGTAGGTTCCCATCGTTATAGTGGAGCAGCAATTTTAACAGGATTAGGAGCTAGAGCAACAGGTGTCGGAATGTTATCAATTGCCGTACCAAAATCAATTAAACCTATACTAAATAATCATTTACCAGAAGTACTAATTATTGGTTGTCCCGAAACAGAAACCGGAACAATAAAACAATTACCAAAAGATATAGATTTAAGTAAATTTGAAGCGATCGCCTGCGGACCTGGTTTAACCACAGAACCTAAATCTATAATAGAAGCAATATTATCCGTAAATTGTCCGATAGTTCTAGATGCTGATGCTTTAAATATTTGTGATAATTTAGAGAAAAATTATTTAGTCAGTCAACGTCAAGCACCAACAATTATTACACCCCACCCAGGAGAATTTAAACGTCTATTTCCACACCTAGAAAATCAACTCAATAATCGGATATTATCAGCTAAAAAAGTAACTAAAAACAGTAACCTGATTTTAGTTTTCAAAGGAGCAAAAACAATTATTGCCAATAGTCAAAAAATATTGATTAATCCAGAAAGTACCCCTGCATTAGCAAGAGGAGGTAGTGGAGATGTATTAACAGGATTAGTTGGAGGTTTATTAGCTATTACTTCAACTCAAACTCCACCACTAGAAGCTGTCAAAACAGCAGTTTGGTGGCACGCTCAAGCAGCAATATTAGCAGCAAAAAAACGAACCGAGTTAGGAGTAGATGCTTTTACCTTAACTCAGTATTTAATCCCCGCACTAGAAAAAATATATAGCAATTCCTAAGAAGCGTGAACTACAAAATTCCTTGGTTTTAGGGAATAGGGAGTAGTAATTCGGGCAACAGGGAATAGCGGTGTGACCCCGCGAGGTGCGTTTGTCGCACCTAATAGCGCACTCCTGTGAGAAAAGAAGAAATGTCATTGCACCTCAGTAACTTGAGAAATGCTATAACCTTTCTTAGTTTGATAAGAAACCAAAATCTGGAAACTGAAATACCTCCTTATTTATGCCTCAAAATTCTATCAGCACTTATTAACTAGGCAGGCATAAAAATATATATAAAACTGGGATATGGTGTTAAGTATTGAGGAGTCAAAATAATCCTTTTTCTCTTTTAAATTAACAAAAAATATCCGGCCTCAATTTTTATCTTTATAAAGAGATAAAAAAGAAAATCCTGAATCTTCAAAGCTTCCCTATTCCAGGAGTTACTGATAACTGATAACTGAATAGACCATTACTAGGTTTTTATTCCCTCGTTTAATTGTTCTTTTTTTTATTTAAACTATAGTTTTTTTATATGAGATGTAAATGTAGGTTAAGGTTTTTTATAATAAAAAAAGCACGCTTATTGATTGCTTTACCTCCTTGTATTTGCTAATATTTAATGCTGTTCTCCCTTCTTTACTATTCCCTCCATACCTTTTTCATAACACTTGGTTTCCACATCCCACATAAAAACGCCATACCGACTTTAAGTCTAAAAATGCTACAATTAAATGTTTATTCGGAGGAAAACCATCAATGGCAGGTGCTAAACTTAATACAAACTTATGGTTCGCTGAACAAATTACACCTTGGGATATTTATAAACATGGCATCGATCGAGTGCTGGTTTATCAAAAAACTAAATACCAGGAAATGCATATTGTTGAAGGTATTTATGGCAAAGCTTTAATACTAGATAATAAGTGGCAGTCGTGCACCAAAGAAGAATTTCTCTACCATGAATGCTTAGTACATCCAGCAATGATTTTTCATGGGTCGCCACAAAAAGTCTTAGTACTTGGAGGTGCAGAAGGAGCAACATTACGAGAAGTATTACGCTGGAAAACTGTAGAAAAATTAGTTATGGTTGATATAGATGGGGAAGTAGTAGATGCCTGCAAAAAGTATCTACCAGAAATGCACCAAAATTCTTTTGAAGACCCTCGGGTAGAACTAATTATTGATGATGCTCAGAATTTTTTAAACTCTTCTTCAGAAACTTGGGATGTGATTATTTCCGATCTGACAGACCCTATTGAGTCTGGTCCGTCTTTTCCCTTATTTACTCAGGAATACTTTCAAAAAATTCGCCAAATTTTATCTCCTGATGGAGTTGTTATGATACAAGCAGGTTCAATTTCTCCTGCCGAAATGTATCTTCATGTCCGCGTGCTTAAAACTTTACAAACTGTGTTTAATTATACTTATTCTGTAGAGCCTTATTCTGCCAGTTTTGGAACTCCATTAGGATTTGTTATTGCTTCCGACCAAGAACTTTCCTCTACACCAAACCCAGAAAAAGTAGACCTTTTATTAGCAGAAAAAACTATCGGTGGTTTAAAAGTTATGGATGGTATTTCTTTGTTAGGAATGTTGCAAATACCTTTGAATGTACGACAGGCGATCGCTACAGAAACTCAGATATATACTTTGAAATCTCCACCAAAATCTCTTCAGATTTCAGGTTGAAAACTAACAAGAAAATTACTACTCAATCAAGCAGTTGTAAATAATTTCATAAATTAAATTTTATCGGATAAAGCCATTGGTAGAAAAACATACAGGAGTCAGAATGAATAGCTTCTGTAGGATTTCTTAAGTCGGAA
>NZ_JAAHGK010000972.1:0-2993 GCF_010672505.1 Okeania sp. SIO2B9
CAGTAAAAGCTTTTTAGGTAAAGGTTATGTCTCAAATGCGATCGCCATAACCAGAGGAGTAGCTACAACAAATTGCAAGTACATGAAGTACAAACATTTAAGACATAACCTTTACCTAAAAAGCTTTTACTGATCGCTTTGAAGGTTCTTGTGTTCGGCAAAGATTGAAAAGCCACATATTTAATTATACCTGATAGACTTAATTTTGCAAATTTTTGCTGGCAACACTTTTAATTTTTGCTTTTCCTAGTTTTTCAAATTACTGAATAAAGCTAATATCAAGTATGATTATAATAGTTTTTATTCATTTATTTCTCCAATCACTCACAATTAATATTTATTTACTTTCGAGAAAAATAGCAACTTAAATGTTCGCTAATTTGGCAGATTTGCAGATATAATTATTTTTGGGAATAATCATATTATCATCTTGACAATTTGAGTAGATAGCTGTAAAATTTTACTTACATAATCCCTCAAATAAACTAAGATTAATTATATCATAAAAAATGATTTTTTTTATTAATTTTTATTAATATTGAGACAGTAAAAACTAATATTAATAATGCCGGTTTCTGGATTAAGAATTTATACTTAAAAAAACAAGCAACTGCTCATAAAATGAGAAAAAAGATAGTAAAAAGTATATTAGTTAACAATAAATGATCTGAATTTAGAGATATAAAAAGAATATAGATAGTAATTCACTATCCATAAAGTAAACCAATTACAGGAGAGTTTTTATAATGAAAAGGTACTTAATCCTATCTGCACTAGCTTCTCTCGGCATTTTCTTACAAGCAGGATCGGCTAACGATCAATATAGATGCAATTTCAGATATAAAGTTGGCGCAAATGATTGGGTTAATGACAGTGCCAGTGCAACAACTCGTTCTCTTGCTAAAGGTTCAGTTGCAAGCGTTCTAGAAAGTAAAGAAGCTAAAGCAAATAGAGAAGGTAAAAGTTTTGATTCAACTAACTTATTTTGTAGAGAAGTACTTGGGGATTAATGTGATAGTCTGTCTGGAAACTAAAATACTCAAAAACTCTATTGCTTTTAAGCATGAAAATTAGGTGAAGTTTAAGCGATCGAGTTAGTGAATTTATCAACAAAAACGAAAGTTTTAGTGTTGTAAATATTGAAATCAAGCTCTAAGAGTAGTTGCTATTTATAGGGGTTCCCTGTTTCCAGAGGGGACTTTTTTTTGACTTACAGCAGAAGGAAGAAGGAAGAAAGAAGAAGGTTTTATACCAAATCTCAAAAACTTTTCTATGTTTTCTGAAGCGGGGAAGTAGGGGAGGTAGGGGCGAACGGCCGTTGCATGCAATATCCCTAACCATTCCCCCACTCCCCTACTACCAATTTTTTTGGGTCTCAAATTTTGAAATATTGATCGCCTCTTCATATCAATATCAGTATAGTTGCCACTATAGTTAGGACATGGGGTAATTATGATGATTGATAACGCGAGCAAGATGCTCACACTAATTGTCAAACACCAACCTCACCCTTCTTGGGAATTGCTATAATCGATGACTACTGACTATCATATCCAAAATTTAACTATGTCCCAAAATCAATTGTTATTTACACCGGGCACTCTCTGGGAAAGACTAAAACAACAAACTGAATATGCTCTAGAATGTGGCGCACTTCAACCTATACCTACTGAATACGAGTTTGTGCAACAGGATAATATTCGTTTCCTAGTACGCATTTTGTCTAATTTATCCCGGAAAGATGAAGCTACAAAACAGCATAAAAAAAAGAAAGCTGAGACTGGCAAGGATTTTAACCCTTTTCTACCTTATGAGCAGGATTTATTTGTTGCTGATATCTCTGAAACTCATTTGTGTTTGTTGAATAAGTATAACGTTGTAGATAATCATCTACTCATTGTGACTAGAGAGTTTGAGGAACAAGAAGATTTGCTGAATTTGCAAGATTTTCAGGCTTTGGGTTGCTGTATGGGAGAATTTGATGGTTTGGCATTTTATAACGCTGGGAAAGTGGCAGGTGCCAGTCAACGTCATAAACATTTACAAATTATACCTCTACCAATGGTTTTGGATGGAGAGAGAATACCGATAGAAAGAGCGATCGCTACTGCTACATTTGATAATGGCATAGGTGTTACGTCTGAGTTTCCTTTTCGACACGCTTTGGCTAAATTAGATTCTGGTTGGATAAATTCTCCTGTTGACTCTGCTGGTGAGATTTTGGCATCTTATTTTGCTTTACTCAAAGCTGTAGGGATAGAAGATAGTGATGAGATGAGTGGGAAACAGTCTGGTAATTATAATCTTTTGGTGACGCGAGAATGGATGTTAGTTGTGTCGCGATCGCATGAGAATTTTAAGTCTATTTCTGTTAATAGTTTGGGTTTTGCGGGTGCTTTGTTGGTAAAAAATCAGGAACAGATGAAAATTATTAAGGAGCATAAACCTTTAAATATTCTTCGTGATGTGGGTAATTAGAAGAAGGAAGGAAGAGGGAAGAAGGAAGAAGGAAGGAGGCTTTAGTTATCTATTAGTTATCTAGAAAAGAAGGAAGAGGGAAGAAGGAGGAAGAAGGCTTGGTGGTGGTGAATTTTTATTGATCGTGCATTGTCTGGCAATGTTTCTTACGAGAATAGTGGGAGCATCTTGCTCCCGACTTTTTTGTGGTAATTTATAGACTATTATCGTCTCTATTAAATAGAATATGCTGTCTGTTTTTACGTTTGTCTAATTTTTTTCAGTTAACTTAACTACATTGGACTTTGGACAAAAAGAAAAAGTGGTTAGCGTAAGTATTACACTAACTAATCGGTGATTGTATTAGAAATCAAATCTGGAATTATCTTCGTTTCTCACATTATTTATCATCCTGAAGATCATAGGATGGGTCTGGTTCAATTTCTCCACCAAAACAAATATCTAAATAACTTTCTTGAAGGGAATGAACAACTCTCTCCAACTCATCAATAAGATTCCTTCGAGTCATTTTTTCA
>NZ_JAAHGK010000973.1:0-2993 GCF_010672505.1 Okeania sp. SIO2B9
TTCCCTTAGTGACTACTGCTATAGCAAGGAACGAGTTGGTGTTTGACTTATGTTGATGATGAACCGTAAGACAGAGAAATACTTTTCCCACTGTTGCCTGTTGCCTATTGCCTGTTGCCTGCTATATAACTGATAACTGAAATTACCCATTACTCAATAATAATAATAATGATTCGTGTATATACTCAGGTGCAACAGGGAAAAAATTGGCTGCAAAGGTATCGGAGACACCAACCAGTGTTTTGCTGTATATTAGGATTTACAGATACAGGTCTAATACCGGGAATTTCTGCAGCAGGGGCAACTCCAAAAGACCGCCAATATACTTGTTTGGCAGATGTGGAATTTTTATATAACGGTTTTCAACCACAACCCAAATATCCATTACCACCCCTTGATGCTGGTGCTTCTCCAGTTTTAATCACAAAAGCAATTGTTGATGCTCTCAATATTCCTCTCTACTTATTTAATGCTGGTTTAACTCATCAACCCACTGTACCAACAATTAATTTGGGAGGTACTCCAGCTCGTTGTTTAACTTCTGGTCATGCTTTAGATATGGCAACTGTTGAACATTTACTGGAAGCTGGAAAGAGTTGGGGATATAAGTTAGCTGCTGAAGCAAAAGATAGCTATTTAATATTAGGAGAATGTGTAGTTGGAGGTACAACTACAGCTTTAGCAATTTTATTAGGTTTAGGTATTGCTGCTGCGGGCAAAGTTAATAGCAGTCATCCTCAATGTAATCATGCTCAAAAGTTGGCTGTGGTGCGCCAAGGTTTACAAGTTTCTGGTTTTAATTCTGTACCTCCCCTTTCACAACCCCTAAAATTGGTGGCGGCAGTGGGAGACCCGATGCAAATAGTAGTAGCAGGAATGGCAATGGCAGCAAGTCTCAAAGTAGGGGTGATGTTAGCTGGTGGTACACAAATGTTGGCAGTTTATGCTTTGATGCAAGCATTAGCTGCAAAATATTCTTTATCTTGGTTGCCTGAGAATATTGTGGTGGGAACAACTCGATGGGTTACTGAAGACCCGACAGGCGATACTGTGGGGTTAGCTAGAGAAATTGGTTTTGTGCCTTTGATGGCAACACAACTTAGTTTTGCTGAGTCTTGTTATCCTCAATTACGAGCTTATGAACAGGGTTATGTTAAGGAAGGTGTGGGTTGTGGAGGATGTGCGATCGCGGCTCATTTATATCAAGATTGGAGTCAAGACCAGTTGCTTCAAGCTGTTGAAAGTTTGTTTGTATAGAACCCCCGATCGTATCTCTAAAAATTAGGCGATCGCTAATCTCTTGAGCATTAGTCGAATCAAACAAAGATTAATTTTTGCGGTAGCATTTTCCAGAGTTATTTCAAAATTTGGTAGTCCTGCATGGTAATGGTGAGGATATATATTTTTTAATTTTTCCCACACTCCCCATCTCCCCACATTCCCCTCCACCGGAGGGGTCCGCGGGTGGGTCCCCATCTCCCCACACTTCCTTTACCATTACTATGCACCACCACCCGAATAGCTAGGGTATTTCTTAACTTATCTTTTTCGTCAAATAGTCATTTCCAATAAATTCTTTCTATCAATTCTACCAAATAACAATTAATTTCTCAAACTCTCCAACACCTCATCAGTCAAGGGGTTTTCACCTGCCTGGAGCGCTTCGATCCATTTTTGCCGTTGTGCTTTTTTCTTCTCACCATCAGTCCATTCTACATATACCTGAAAATCTGCGATCGCTCCTTGAAGATCCCCTGTTAATGCCCTAGCAAGTCCGCGACTATCAACAATAGAGGCATCTTTTGGGTCAAGGGTGACAGCTTTCTCACAAGCAAACATAACATCAGCAGCTTTTTCATAAAGACTACCGTACCAACAGAGAGTATCCCAATTCTTAGCAGAAATTTGGGTAGAGTAAATTTTTTCTGCTTGTTTGTAGAAGTCAATTGCTTCCTTAACTTTACCTGTTGTCGAAAGTTTGCTCCCTTGCTTCAACAAAGTATCTACTGTTTGATATCTAGCTTTAGCCTTAGCAATATTTTGCAGAGTAGGCATAAATGCTAGCTTGTCCAGTTTTGCTATTGCTTCTTCATACTTTTCTACTTTTGCTTCTTCTATAACTTCCTCCATCAGCTTTTCTGCCCTAAATAATGATTCTGCAAGAACTTTTGGCTTGAGGTTGAGGTCGGGGTTCCATATTAGTGCTTTCTTAAATGTGGCAACTGCTTTCTTAACTTCCCCTTCCCTTGCCAGTTTCTCTCCTTCTATCACCAAACTACGAGAGGCTACTTTCTTGCGTCCGTAGGTTTGACAAATCTTAAGTTTCTCTAATTTTTGGGGATGGGAAATTAGGTAATCCTCTAACCAGTTGCAACCATGCTTGGTTAAATCTTCTATCCGCCAAGTCCACAATTTTACCGTTTCGTCAGCACTAGCGGTGGCAATAGTCTTTCCATCAGGACTAAACACTACACTATATATCTCATTATCATGTCCGGTTAAAGTCTGCAACAACTGCCCCTCAAGGTTCCACAATTTCACTGTATCGTCAGTACTAGCAGTGGCAATAGCCTCTCCATCTGGACTAAATGCTACAGCAAAGACTGAATACTCATGCCCAGTTAAAGTCTGCAACTCCTTCCCCTGAAGGTTCCACAATTTTACTGTATTGTCACTACTTGCAGAAGCAATAATCTTTCCATCAGGACTAAAGGCTACACCATTAACCCAATTATCATGCCCGGTTAGAGTCTCTAACTCCTTCCCCTGAAGGTTCCACAATTTTACTGTATTGTCACTACTTGCAGAAGCAATAATCTTTCCATCAGGACTAAAGGCTACACCATTAACCGAATCATCATGCCCGCTTAAAGTCTGCAACTCCTTCCCCTGAAGGTTCCACAATTTTACTGTATTGTCACGACTGGCAGAAGCAATAGTCTTTCCATCAGGACTAAATGCTACACTCATGACCGAATCATCATGCCCGTTTA
>NZ_JAAHGK010000974.1:0-2984 GCF_010672505.1 Okeania sp. SIO2B9
GCTCGCGCTCGCGTTCGCAAACAAAAGGATCCAAAAGATCCTTTTACTTTGTAATCAACAGGAGTTTTTGTTTCTGTTTTTAAATAAATAAATTTATCTTTAATTCTGTATCGCAACGTTGAACTCGTAGCAGAAGCTGCTGGGGGCGCTGGCCCCAAGCGTGGCCTGGGTGACGGCCGGTACGGTCCAGGAGATCGTGCCGTTGACGGCGTCGACGGTGCCGCCGTCGGCGTCGACCACGGTGGCCCCGACCGGGAAGCTGTCGACCAGTTCATACTCGGGCAGTTCCACGTTGCCGACCGAGGAGCCACACAGCTCGACCTGGTAGTCGACCGTGTCGCCGACCGACGGGTTGGCGTTCCCGAGGTTGGGGGTCGACTTTGAGACCTCCCACTGCGGTTCGTTGACCACGGGGACCGACACCGAGTTGGATGCCTGCTCCGGGGTGCCGTTGTCGCCGATGGCGGTGAACGTGTTGACGATCGGCCCGGTGCCGGGGTCGTAGTCGGAGGAAACCCGCACCACAATAATTTTCAAAGACAGACTCCACATAACCCCTGGTTTCAGGATAAGGAATTTTCTCCACAAAAGCATCAGCATCATTAAATCCAAAGCGCTTTAACCAACTACTCACAGCATTCGGTCCAGCATTATAACTCGCCACTGCTAACATCGAATTATCCTTGTACTCTTGATGAGTAAAATCTAAGTAATAAGTACCTAGATTAACATTATCATTCACATTCTCTAAATCATAGCTCACAAGATTAATATTCTTAGCTGCCTCCTTACCCGTTTCTGGCATAACTTGCATTAACCCCGTAGCACCAACTACCGATTTTATCTTCGGCATAAAACGAGATTCTTGACGAATTAAAGCAGTAACTAACACAGTATTTAACTGTCGTTTGTTAGACCATTTCACAATAGTTTCCAAATAAGGAAAAGGATACAAAGTTTGCCAATAAGTAGGCTTTTCCTTTAATGCTTTATACTCAGCTATCTCCTCTGGTTTTTCCCGTTTGCTCAAGCTAGTAAGCATCCAAATACCATCTAAATTATCTCCTATACCAATCCTTAACACACCATCAGTATACTGTTGAGCAACAGTTGGACTCATCCGGTATTCAAATTCTACCTGCCATTGTTTCCAAGCATCCCGGTCTTGACCGATCTGATATAGTTCTCGCAATGTGTCAGAACCAAAAGGCAGCGGATCTCGCTTTTTAGTATGTACAACCTTTGGAGATAGAGAACGAACAGTAATAAAATCACCCACAGGCCAACCCAACATCACCGCCGATCGCCAAGCATAGTAAGAGTGGGGGTAGCGTAAAATCATATACTCGAAAGCCTTTTTAGCATCCTCTGTCTGCCCAAGTTGCTGTGCCCACTTACCTACCCAGAATCCTGCTTGTGGTGCTAACTCACTATCAGGATTATTCGCAGTTAACTCTTGTGCCCACTTCCAAGCCACTTGTAAATTGCCCCCCTCAGCAGCTTTTTCGGCCAACTCCCAGCGTAATTTAGCAGCCGCATCAGAATTCTTATACTCACTCAACAACTGTTGACGTACCTGTGAAGCTGACTTAGCAGACTCCAGTTGATCGAGTAACTTAGACTTATCAAGCATAGCTTCGGCAGCATGGCTAGGAAAATTAGCAATTACCCTGTCGAGATAAACTATTGCTTCTTTTGGATCGACCAGTCTCGACAAACGAATCAAACCCAAAGCTGTATCTTCTCCCCCATCGGGAAACTGATTAATTAATGTTTTGTAAGCTTCGCGGGACTCCTTAGTTTTTCTCCCTAACCATAAACCCCTAGCATAACGATATAGATTTTTGGGTGTTTTGGGTGCTTTCTGATATGCCAGGCCACCTGTAGGATAATCCTGCTTTTCCCAATATCCAAAAGCAATCATTTCCCAATCTTCAGGAGTTAACTGGGAGGCATATTTTGTTCTCAGTTGTTCCAATACTGTTCCATATTCGGGCACATGAAAACCATATTTAGCAATGAGCAATAACAATTGAGGTTGATTAGGATTTTGCTTCAGTTTTTCTTGAGCAATTTTTACTGTAGTGGGGTGAGCGGGAAATTTAGCGATCGCTTCATCCCAATATTCCGGCGTTTGTTTTCCTAGGACATACAAAGCTTCTGCCATCACTGGTTCTTCTGGATAGGTTGCTAATAATTCTGACCAAGCTTTTTGTGCTTTCTCAACATCCCCGGTTAATTCATAAGCTTGCGCCCGTTTTAAGAACGCATATGGTGCTAGAACTGTATATTCTTGGTCTAAATTCTTAAGTTGAGCGATCGCCGACTCTACTTCTCCCTGTTGCATTAAATCATTAGCTAGCATATAACGTGCCCTACTGCTATTTAGAGATTTTCCTGTCTCAATAGCATCTTCCAGTTTACTCCTTCGTTGCTGGGGTGGAAGTGATACAAAATTTGTTACATCTAGCTCCGGGTTGAGCTTCTGATTTTGGATTGTGTTTTGAGAGATACTTTTGTTATTGTTTGTCAGTTCTGGTAGAAAAATTCCTAGTAACAAAGCACTGATAGAAACGCCGATCAGTATAGAAACTTTTGTTATATTTTGTTTTAGCATTTACTTATCGTCAGTTAATTAATTTTAAATTAGTTTTAGGTTTATACGAATTTGATAAATTTTTGCTACAAATGACTAGCCTTTTTATTAGGAGTCAGGAGTCAGAATAAATGGCTTCAACACCAGTTTTTAGGTCTGAAATTCTCTTTTTTTATCAAAGGGACATCTCCTGTCAAGTCTTTTAATCACACTTATTATTCGTAACATTCTTTTTTCAAAATGGTATGAGATGATGTCCAGTAAATCAAGTTATACCATTTTTATAAATGTTTGCTACAAATATTTAAGGTGTTTGGCATGGTATAAATTTTTTTCTTATATCATGTCCGTTTAATTAGTTATAAAAAACTTTCTTCTCCTGTTCCTT
>NZ_JAAHGK010000975.1:0-2984 GCF_010672505.1 Okeania sp. SIO2B9
AAAATATGTTTGCGGCCGCCCACTTTAAGCATTTCTTCTTCTAATGCAACCGGATAGTTGACGTCGAGATTAATTCGTGCCATTTCCTCGTTGTTGCCTTTTCACTTTTAAACCCTCTTTACTTTCCAATAAATTCTTGACTATTTCATTGGAGTGATAACGAGCAAAAGTTTTTCTAATCAGACTAGCAGTGCCAGCAACATAACCTGTAATGACAAATGAAGAAACTACTATTGCTAATAAAGGAGGCACTACAGGAAGCCACCATCCCCAAAGAAACATAATATAAGTGCTAAGAAAAATGATTCCAGCTTCTAGGATTAGGTTCTTCAATAAAGTTAGTGACAAGAATTTTTTTGTTTGATTTCGCCACTGCCATGTAACTGTGGTTCCAACTCCAGACCAGATAAAAATCCATAACCATTCCTGGGGTTCAGACCAAGTTTTGATTAAGGGGCGTTCATTTAGAGCAGCACTAATAATTTGACTAATAAAATTTGCTTGTAGTTCTACTCCTGTCATTGGTCTTGGTGGAGCTAACAAATGACTACTATAGGGTGTATAGAATAGATCGTTGAAGCTTTCTCCTACTGCTCCAATCAGAATTATGCGATCGCGTCCCCAGTCTGGAGGGACTTGTCCATCAAGTAGATCTGTCAGAGAAACAGTTTCAAAATGACCGCTCGGCCCTCTATAGTTAATTAATAATTGATACCCACGAGCATCGGTTCTGACATAACCACCTTCATTTTTTTGAAAAGGAGGGAATACCTGATTTCCTACGCGCCAGTGATCGGTCCCCTCTACTGTATCTGCTTTAATATTTTCCTTTTCTAAATAAAGTAATGCTAAATGCAGGCTAAAACTATAAATAATTTCCCCATCTTGATTATCTAAATAAAATAAGCCTCGCCGAGATCTATTATCTGCATCGATAGGCGTATCATTTGCTCCTACTTGTCCTTTTTCTTGTAAAGCATATGGTGGTGCTACTCCTTCTCCTCTATCATCCTCTACTACTTTTTGGATCCCAACTAGATTAGGAGTGTTTTGAAATACTTTAACTAATTCTTGATAACCAGGAGGTACAGGTAAATTTCGGTAAATATCTAAACCAATAGCTCTGGGTTCCATTGCTTTGAGTTTTTTGAGCAACTTGGCAAGAGTTGAATCAGGAATTATTCCCTGACCTACTCTGCTTATATCCGCTTCATCAATACCAACAATTACGATACGTTTGTCCCTTGGAGGTAAAGGTCTATTTCTCATATAGAAGTCGTATGTACCCCACTCCCATAGCTGTAATATTCCAGTTAAGCGTAGTAATATTACCAATATAGTTACGCAGGGAGTAGTTATCCACACCCCGCGCCACTGCCAAATTAATGATGTAGCTGTTGATCCACGAGAATCATAATGAGATTTCACTAATGGTTTCTCAATATGTTTAACTTTTAGGTAATCTAACAATTTATATTATCTTTGAGCAGGTTGTATTTCCTGACAACAGTCAAATATTTTACTATCAGCATAGTCCTCTAACCCAACTGATTTTAACAGTTCTTTCCACGCATTAGGATAAGCAACACGAGATTTTTCTAAAGTTGTAATTGTTTCGCTCCAAACTGATGATTCAGCATAGAGTTTAGCTAGTTCTAGTGGTTTTTCCTGCAGTTCTTTTAATTTAGCTTCTATTTCTGGCTTGAGAGGGGTACGTCTTAGCCATCCATTAATATAATAATCTAAAGCACGCTCCTCTGGATCGCAAATTATGCCAAAGTGCCAAATATAAGTGTTATTAGTTTCTAATTCAACTGTTTTTGGCAAACTTACTTTGATAATTCCAGCGGACTGAGGCAGAGATACACCTACTTTATATATTGGTTCTCTGACTCTATTTGTCCAATCAAATAAAGCAAATTCTGCCTTTCGTTTACTACTTTGAGGAACATAAAGGTAAACAGTTGGGTTAGGACTAACTGTTGTACCAATATTATTTTCTGGTACTACAGCAGTGAGGTTGCTTAATTCTTGCTTAATTATTGGATTACAAGGACCGCGAGACCCAGCTCCTCTAGTTCTCGATGGCGCACCTCTTGAAGTTGTTGGTGGAAATGTTACTGCCTGTAATTGTGGCCTTGATTCCACCTTAGTTTTTGCAGTTTGAGGGTGATTGACTGGAGGAGCTGAAACTAAAAGACCTACTAAAGAAAGTCCTAAAAAGTTTCGTACAAACATGATAAAAAATCACCTCCGTATAAACTCAAGTTATATAGCTATTGCTATTTTTAGCTACTATATCTTATTATAACATATAGTTTTTTTTCATTGTCGATAATTAATAGAAAAACGAACTTACAATTAAGTTTGTATAGAATGATTTAGAAAAAAAGGGAACTGCTAATTATTTAGGGATAGTAATTAATATATTTAGACTTTTAGGATTGCTATACAGAGTTTTCTTCTTAGTTATCAAACTATAATTTTTATTTTTTTATTTTAGCAAAAACTATCTTATTACCTTCGACTATTCACGATCATTTGTTCATATTTCATCATTTGTAAATGCTAGCTTATATTCACTCTAATCTAAACATATTGTAGATTTTTTTACCCATCTTCTCCCTGGTTTAAGGCTGTTATTACTGCGTGATGACTAATATTTTGATAAACCTTCTTAAAATTATCCTTAATAATATCAGCAGATGTACCCAAAGGAAGAGGTCCTAAAACATCTAAAACTGTCTCATTACTTGGGGGTGGTGTAATCACTACTAGGGAAGAATCTAGCTGTCGATCGTATTTCCAAAAATCCTCAAAATTTACATATTCTTTATTTGCTGAAGTTAGAGCTTTTTGGTTTTTTTCTGTTGTAATTTTTTCTTTAATTGTGGAATTTTCTTCTTCACTTTGACCGCGTTTTTGCCGGAGAACTTCTAATATTTGTTCTTTGGTACGACCGCGTAATTGAAATAATAAAAATG
>NZ_JAAHGK010000976.1:0-2983 GCF_010672505.1 Okeania sp. SIO2B9
GGCGAAATCATAGCAATTGATGGAAAAACTCTCAGAGGTTCTTATGACAAAAAAAAATCTCAAAAACCTATTCACATGGTCAGTGCCTGGGCTACAGCAAATCGCCTAGTTTTAGGTCAAGTCAAAGTAGATAATAAATCGAATGAAATCACTGCAATTCCCCAACTTCTCAAAGTTTTATCCCTCTCTGGTTGTCTAGTTACTATTGATGCTATGGGATGGCAAAAAGAAATTGTTAAACAAATTACAGAACAACAAGCTGACTATGTAATTACTTTGAAAAAAAATCAAGGTTATTTTTATCAAAGGGTTGAAAAACTGCTGAATAAATTATCTAAAAATGAAGGAAAAGAAAGTACACAAAGTGATTATTGTAAACCAGAATTAGCTCATGGTCGTCAGGAATATCGATACTATTATATGGCGAGTAATATTGCCGAACAAGTAGATCCATTTGGAGAATGGAAAAATCTCAAATCAATTGGCTTTGTCGATTACTTTCGTTTTGAAAAAGATGGAAAAAGAACTTGTGAACGAAGATATTATATTAGTAGTTTATCCAATAATGCTGAACTATTAGCTGAAGCGATTCGTGGTCATTGGGGGATTGAAAATCAATTAAATTGGGTTCTGGATGTTCAATTTCAGGAAGATTGCTCTAGAATTAGAACAGATAATGCTCCAGAGAATTTGGCAGTAATTAGACAAATAGCTTTAAATTTATTAAATCAAGAAAAAACTGTAAAAACTGGAATAAAAAATCAACGAAAAAGAGCTGGATGGAACAACAATTACCTCCTCAAAGTTTTATTCAGCTCAGAATAAAATCTGAATGTAAATAAGTGAAAACATCTGGCAATGGAATTTTATCTTCCTATGCATTAGGAGAATAATTATTAATTTTAGTTTGATTATTTAAAAGTGATTGCAGACAGTAATATCGACAATAAAATTTAAATAATAATCTTATATGTCTCTCAATAAATTAAGTGATTGCAGTCTGCAATCTTGGTAAAAAAACAAAAATAAAAATCGAGTGAATTAGAGTGATTGCAGATAGTGATATCACCCATAAAGACTCCATTATCACTTCCATTTAAATTGAACAATAGATCAAGGCTATGTGTTGGTGTGGGTGAGCTTCGCTCACCCACACCAACAACAATAATGATTATCCCGTATCACAAATTAAAGACCCAGCTAAATGTCCTTTGAACTCTTATCCAATAATGGTTTTGAGCTGCTTGTAACCCTGTGAGGTCAAGGGCATTATTGGGTTTTTAGTCATTTGTCAAAAAAATTAGATGCGTTTTCCCTGTGATGGTGTGGATGAGCGATCGCTTACCTACCACCCTCACCAATAATGATGATTATGATCACAAATTATCTCAATTTTTCACACTCGCCTATAGCCTTTAAACCTTTATTTAACAATGTTTTTGAAGTGTTTGTCACCCCGTGAGGCTAAGATACTCATCATAGCTTTTACAGCGTATTTCATATTAGTGAGGTACACCAGTTGCGGGCCAAATGCCCGCAATACAAACACTTTAGCGAATAATTAATAATTAATAATTAATAATTAAATAATTCTGGTTTAAAGTCTCCCCTTTGAAGGGGAAAAAAGCGGTTGAGGGATGGCGTTAGCGGAGCGGCTCTGTCAAGAGCTAGTCCCCTCGCCATATCCAATCAACCAAGACAGCGGTCGATCTTCGGAGCTTCCCGAAGGATGGGATGGCGAGGTCTCCTCGCCATATCCAATCGACCAAGAGAAGAAATAATATTTCCTTATATTCAATTCCGTAACGGTTTTAACCAGAGGTAATTATCAATTATCCATATCAATTATCAATTAATTAACATTCATCTTTGTACCTCATTTACCTTCAATCTACTATAAATTCCTAAACTCGATTATAGCTATTCTCCCCCTGATTAATTTTATTAATAAACCACATTGGCATTAACCCAATCCATTTTTCTTGAATAACTCCATCTTTCAAAACAACTGCTGTAGGTACTACCTCTATCTTCAATTTTTTATACAACCTTTTATCTACTGCAACAACGGGAAAATTCAAAAAATAACTATCTACAAAATATTGACCTTTTTGAATATCATCAGTATCGATTAATCCAACTATGGCTGGTAAATCATCTTGCCATTGCACTAACTTCAACACACCTAACCAATGTTTACATTGAGAACATTCAGGACTCATAAATACCACAATTACAGACCCAGACATTAGAGATTCTGAATCTTCTCCCAGCCATTCTAACCGCCATTTTCTGTTTTCTTGTAAAGGGGTAAAATCAAGATACGGACGACCATTTTCTTGCATATATTCTAGGGAGCCAGCAGCTAAAGCATAGCTAATGATAAAAGTTATTAATACTACCAGCCATTGCCACAAAACAGTAGGTCGATAAAGACCAAAAAATTCAGCAAATATTAACAGAAAAATATAAATAGCATTGAGAATTAAACTTTGGGTAGGAGTAATTTCTAACAAACCATTATAACAACCACAATCTTCAGTTTTACCAGTTGATGTACTCCAGTAAGTAAGCATTGATAAATTAAGTAATAATAAAATACTTAATGGCATGATTATGGTTGGTAAAACTCTTAAGATTAAAGCAATTCCTAAAGCTGATTCAATAGCAGTAAATGTAAGGGAAATAGGTATAATTAATTGAGTATTTATTAAATCTAGTTTGGCAATATGTTGGCTAAATTTCCAAGGTTCTATAATTTTGGCAATACCAGTAAAAAGAAAAATACTACCTACTATAGTTGAGGCGGTAGAAGCTAACGTAAATAATATCATATTCTAGATTTTTTTTGCTACTAAGGTTGATGTTTTGCTAAATAATGATTGCTATCATTGTATAATAACAATAGTTTGGAGCAAAACAGCAATTACAGGACTTACGCACGGAGACAAATAGACTGAGGGCGAATGGCATTCGCCCTCAG
>NZ_JAAHGK010000977.1:0-2979 GCF_010672505.1 Okeania sp. SIO2B9
TTAATTCAGCAACGTTTAGCTGCAAAAAAAGCCAAGAATTACTCTGAAGCAGACCGCATTAGAGATGAACTACAAAACCAAGGTATTCAACTAATAGACCAACCTGGTGGTGTAACACGCTGGCATCGAAATTAGTTAATTTACAGTGTATTCGGTGGTTTATTAAGTACGGTAGGGAGTAGGGAGTAGTAGGGACTTTGTACGCAACGTCCATACAGAGTAGAGAGTAGGAAAGAATATAGTTTTTCCTGTCCTGAGTATTTTGTTAAAGAAGCTTTCATTATTTGGACTCTGAACTACTGTGCCACATTTACATGAGACTTCTTGCAAAAGTGGTAATTAAATCAATTAAAAATATGAAATCAACAATTCCCTATTCCCTATTCCCTATTCCCTATTCCCTATTCCCTACTCCCTACAAATGTCAAATTTTCACTCGATAAATTATTAATATGAAACCCGAACAAAGGATTTCTATTTCCCTATCTAATATCGTATTAATTATTAGTAGTTTTTTACTACTAATTCTGCTATGGCAAGTGCGGAGTCTAATTGTACTTTTGATGGTTGCAGTAGTTTTAGCTGCATCAATTTCACCATTAGTAAACATCGCAGAAAAAATGAAATTACCCCGCTGGTTAGGGGTAATTATAGTTTATTTAACCCTGATTTCTGGACTGATAAGTGTTGCTTTAACTATTGGTCCACCAGTATTCGATCAAATTGAAACACTTTTACGACAATTACCACTATTTTCTGAGAGTATTGGGGAGAATATTGAAGATTTTATTAGTTCCTTAATTCAAAGTCCTCCTGATTGGATTAATCAACTTTTTGATACTAAATCTGTCACCAGTTGGGTAATTCGTTCTAGTCAACAATTATTATTACGTTCTTATAGTTTAACTAAAGGTGTATTGGGAGGAGTAGTTAGTTTAATATTAGCTTTATTTATTTCAGGCTATATGTTAGCAGATAGCAAAACCTTGATTAATGGTTTAGTAAAACTTTTTCCTCAACCTTGGGATAAAAGACTGGAAAATCAAGTTGTTCCTGTTACTCAAAGAATGGGAGGTTATATTAGGGGACGTATCATAGTTTCTGCCATTTTAGGTATCGCAACTACCACTGGTTTAGGATTTTTAGGATTGAAAGATTTTTCCCTAGGTTTAGGAGCAATAGCTTCTGTTACAAACTTAATACCTTTTATTGGTCCCATTTTAGGTGCTATCCCGGCTTTAATTGTGGCTATTGCTAAAGGTGGATGGTTATTTTTGTGGGTAATAATTTTGTATTATATTATCCAAAATGTGGAAACTTATGTACTCGATCCTTTACTGGTTGGTTCCTCTGTTGGAGTACATCCTTTATATCAATTACTATCAGTTTTAGTGGGGATTCAATTATTAGGAATTATCGGCGCTTTGATTGTTCCACCTTGGTTCGCTGGAGGTGCTGCTTTGGTAGAAAATTTATATTTAAAACCTAAATTAGAAGCAGAAAATATGCAGCCTCTAGTTACGAATAATGGCGATCATAATTCACCACCCGTGACTTCTTGATTTGAGTTTTTAGGTGTTAAGTAATAGGTTGTAGTTTGATAGATAAAAATTATGGCTGTAGCTGATGATTCTTTCA
Source organism: Okeania sp. SIO2B9 (assembly GCF_010672505.1). Taxonomy (NCBI): domain Bacteria; kingdom Bacillati; phylum Cyanobacteriota; class Cyanophyceae; order Oscillatoriales; family Microcoleaceae; genus Okeania; species Okeania sp. SIO2B9. The sequence goes on from NZ_JAAHGK010000977.1 coordinate 1,639, forward strand.
GACAATCAATCTGAAAAGAGCGCAAATTAACTATCAACAGACTTTCTAAAATCTGCTAACTTTTAACTTTAGTTGATATTTCCAAAAAATTGGTAACATTTGTCGCCGACCCGGGGTCCTACCGCTATTCCTTAGTTTCCCGAATTACTACTCCCTACTCCCTAGAACCTCAGGGCTGTTTCATTCTAAACTGTGCCATTTTATGTATTGACGAAACCACATTATTTACAGCTTGAGGAAATTTATCTTTCGCTGTCTGAAAATCAATAAATTCATTGTCAAAATCTAGAATGAAATGACCCTGCTAGAACCTACGGACGTTGCATGCAATGTCCCTACCTAAAACAAACGAATTTTGTACCTCACGCTTTTTGGGAATTGCTATATCAACTATGGGGATTTAAAATTCATAAATTGGTAGTGCTAAACAAGTAATCATTTTTGAATTTTTACTCCTAAAAATTCAATTCAAGGAATATACTAACCAATATCCTTAAGTCTTTCTGACTACCCATAAATTTAGCTCTTCCTATACCAGCACTCCTCGTAGCGGTTGTGCAGAAAATATCTGAGAATTAGTAGATCCTTAAATATGAGTAAGACTTTCAGATTTCTTACTCTGTGTAAAAAAGTTTTACAAATCATTTAGGATTGCTATATAATTGAAATACTATAGTAATTTCAAATAAAAATGAAATACTTTTTAGGCTGAAAGTCTTTCAAGGCAAGAAATGCTTTTCTCAATCTAAACTTAAATGACTATATATTTTGTTTGCCATATAGTATTAAACATATTTATGAAGATAGTCAAGAAGATCAATCCACAAATTTTAAGTATAGCAAGTAATATAATATAAAAGTAGCAAAGATTCACAAGGATGTGGTCAAGAAAGTATTTTGCTCTCTGAATAATTATGCATAGTTCTATATTGTGATAACAAGACAGCTCTTAACTAGGGAAAATCAGGGGTAATAAATAGTTTTTGGTATCCTTCTCCCGCAGAAAAAAAATGTAACTCTGTTCAAGAAAATTTCGAGGCATGTGGAATGCCGATATTATTTCACAAAGAAGGAAAAAAATGGTGAAGATTCTCTTAGTTGAAGACAATGAAATGAACCGGGACATGTTGTCTAGGCGTCTAACGCGTAGAGGTTTTGAGGTAATTATTGCTGTTGATGGAATTGAAGGTGTCGAGATGTCTAAATCAAAATTACCAGATTTAATTTTAATGGATATGAGTTTGCCAGTTTTAGATGGGTGGCAAGCAGCAAAAAAAATTAAAGATAACTCAGAAACTAGCCATATTCCCATAATAGCAATGACCGCCCATGCTATGGCAG
>NZ_JAAHGK010000978.1:0-2978 GCF_010672505.1 Okeania sp. SIO2B9
CAATCTAGCAAAACTCAAAATAGATTTTGGAATTTAGTCTGATTTTATTTAGAGGGTAAAAGGAAATTTACTAAACTGTATAGATTTATATAAATCAATACAGTTTAGTAAATTTCCTTTTACCCTCTAAATAAAATCAGATGTTCCTAGCTTTCTAGAAGGAAGAAAGCATTGATCTATTCAGAGAGTTAGATAGATTTATATAAATCAATACAGTTTAGTAAATTTCCTTTTACCCTCTAAATAAAATCAGACTAAATTCCAAAATCTATTTTGAGTTGTGCTACCCATTTTTTGACGCGTTCTTCTGTAAGTTCAGCTTGATTATCTTCATCAAGAGCTAAACCTACAAATTTACCGTTTTTGACAGCTTTAGATTCAGTATGCTCATAGCCATCTGTTGACCAATATCCAACTGTTGTACCCCCCAAACTAGAGATTTTTTCTTCTAAAATACCCATGGCATCTTGAAAGTTGTCAGCATATCCTATTTGGTCGCCGGTGCCAAAATAGGCTACTGTTTTACCATTAAAATCAATATTGTCTAGTTCATCAAAAAAACCTTCCCAATCACTTTGTAGTTCGCCAATATTCCAGGTGGGACTAGCAATTATAATGTTTTGATAACCATCAAAATCTTCGGTATTTACCTCATTCATATTATGGATAGTAACCACATCGTCTCCACCAAATTCTTCCTGAACCATCTCTGCTGCTGATTCAGTTTTCCCTGTTGTACTACCGACAAAAAGACCAATATTTGACATTTTTTACCTCCTTGGTAATGATTTATATTAATGGTAGTTAGATGTTACTAACTTTTGGCAATTAAAGTTCTTGAATTAGAATTAATCAATATCTAATTCATCACAATAACCAGACCAATCACTTTGTAATCGATCCAAATTATTGTTGGCATTGATTGTTTGATTTTGCCCATTAGTTTCTACTTCTAAATATTTAGTCTGGTTTTTTTGATGACCATTTTTGTTGACTTGTCTGATTTTCCATGAAGCTAGTTTTCGTGAAGTTTGCATTTGTTTTGATTTCCTATATTTATTTGATTTCTGAAATTAAGTTGCTTAAGTAAAGTTTAGTAATTCATACTTTTCAGTAGCTAAATATCATTCAAATTACCATTAATTCTGATTGTTTATTTATCTGAAATCACTTGACAAAGCAGTAATTATTATCGAACAGAGAACAACTAATAAAGGTATCGTCGTTTGCGTGTAAGTTGGTGGCTGAAAATAGCACAAAATAAATATACAGTCCACTTATTCATGGGAACCAACTAACTAACTTATAGTAATAGAGAGATAGGTTAAGACTTATGCGGATGATGATCTGAATCAGGGGAAATGTTTTTCCCACTGTTCTCTCACAGGAGTGGGCGTTCCCTCTCTTGGTCGATTGGATATGGCGAGGAAACTGTTCCCTACAGTCCCGGAACCGGAACGTCATCCCACCCTACGGGAAGCTCCGACGAGGGGTAGCACCGCTGTTTCCTGCTATGCTTTGAAGACAAACTACTCTATTTAAAGCAATATCTATTGAATTGTTGCCTATTCAAGCTGCATATTTTACTATCGGATAAAATCGCGATCGCCCTTTACATATAAGTATTTTATCCATAATAACTCTTGAAAAATATGCAATTTTAGATACCTGAAAGCTTACTGTACTCAAAATTTACCTGAGAAAAGATGATAAAATATCTCAATAAAATGCGAAAAATATTTTTGGTTAAAGTCTTAGTTTACAATATGTTTAATCCTTTGTATTGTTAGTGGAGATTTCCGTCAAACTAATGAGAAATATTTCTATTAATATTAACCCACAACCTAAGTGAACTTGTCAAGTCTAAAAACAAAATTTTTTCCACTTGATATCAAGAAAACTCAAAAGCACTTACTTCAGAAGGAAATAAGTAAGCTTGCAAGGAAAAAAAGCAGCGTTCATCGCTCAAACATCATATTTGCTGTTTGCTCATAACTACCGACTATTGACTACTGAAGATAGACTACTGACTATAAAACTATAGCGCTACGCAAATATGGCGCGGACATTCCTCTATTCCCTGTTCCCTCTTCCCTGAAACACTTTGATGACAGGAGTCAGTTCCTCAGACCTAAGTAAAAGAACATCCTGACTCCTGAGTTTTAGGCGTTAGTTGTTAAGACTCAGCAACACCATTCAAAGCATTTTCAACACGCTTAAAGTCAAAACCCATAGCTCGCAGAGCGTGCCAGAGATGACCTTGAAGGAAGAAGAAAGCTAAGAAGAAATGGGCATTAGCTAACCAACAACGAGCAGTATGAGCACCTAAAGGCAACTCTAAAGTATCAGCAAAATAGGGAGTAATCCCAAGCTTAATATCCAAAACTGGGCCATAAAACTCTACAGGATAAGCTAAAGTATTAACGGCACAGAAATAAGCCGCAACAAATCCTGCTAAAGCTATTCCACCTAGAGAGTAAGAAAGAATTGCTTCGCCAGAGAAGATTAAAACCCGTTTTGCCCAAGGAAGTGGCTCTTTGATAATGTGCCAAAGGCCACCTAAAATTAGCAGAATTCCCACATAAACGTGGCCTCCAACTAAGTCTTCTAAGCTATTAACACTGGCAAAATGAGTTTGATATCCATATATTACTAATGGATCGAGAGTGGGATTAGTTACTAAACGTACAGTTTGAGTTGTCGCATCATAAAGCCCACCAAAATACATAGCTTTGGCTACTAATAATAGAGCACCAAATCCTAAAAAAAGTAGGTGATGACCTAAGATTATTCCGAGCTGTTTTGGGTTATCCCATTCAAAGTGAAATTTCTTAGCTCCACCTGTTGCATCTTTTAAGTTTTCTGGAACTTTAAAAGTATGAAAAAGTGCTCCTGCACCTAAGACTGCTGATGAAATTAGATGTACAATACCAACAACAAAATAGGGATAAGTATCTACCACTTCTCCACCGTTACCA
>NZ_JAAHGK010000979.1:0-2977 GCF_010672505.1 Okeania sp. SIO2B9
CTTTAATATATGAAATACCCTTGGCAGATACTTCATATCCTTAAATATCCCACGTCGTGATTGACCCAACTCCATTAATGTCCCTACATATTCTTCTGGAGTAATCATTTCTACCTGGACATAAGGTTCTTCCATTTTTTCTCGGTGATTAGGGTCTGGTAGTAAATTTGGATTATCAATCAGAATAACTTCTTCTTTATTAGTGGTTACTCGATAAACTACTGATGGAGAAGTAACAATTAAATCTAGATTATATTCTCGCTCTAACCTTTCCTGGACAATTTCCATATGCAGCAACCCTAAAAAACCACACCGAAACCCAAAACCCATTGCGCTTGATGTTTCTGCTTCATAAGATAGAGCTGCATCATTGAGTTTGAGTCGGTCTAGAGCTTCTCGTAAATCTGGAAACTGGTCGGCATCGGTGGGAAATAAGCCACAAAATACCATAGGTTTAGCTTCTGTATAACCAGGCAAAGGGGCCTCTGCTTGTTTTTTGGCTAGAGTAATTGTATCTCCCACCCTGGCATCTTCCACTGCTTTGATGGCCGCTCCTAAATAACCTACTTCTCCTGCGTGAAGCTCTTTTACTGGTTTTTGGGTAGGGGAGAGAACTCCCAGTTCATCTATTTCATACTCTTTTCCTGATGCTATGAGTCGGATACGATCGCCTTTAGCAATAGTCCCATCCATGACCCGGAAATATACAATTACCCCTCGATATGGGTCATAATAACTATCAAAGATGAGAGCGCGTAATTTTTCATCAATAGTATCTTGTGGTGGTGGTACTAATTTAACAATTGATGCGAGAATTTCCGGAATTCCAATTCCTTCTTTGGCAGATGCTAAAATTGCCCCCGAACAGTCTAGGCCAATTATTTCTTCTATCTCTTGTTTTACTCTATCTGGTTCTGCTCCTGGAAGGTCAATTTTATTTAAGACCGGAATAATTTCTAGGTTATGCTCCAAAGCTAGGTAGACATTAGCTAAAGTCTGAGCTTCTACTCCTTGGGAAGCATCTACTACTAGTAAAGCACCTTCACAAGCCGCCAGAGAGCGCGACACCTCATAAGAAAAGTCTACATGGCCAGGGGTATCTATAAGATTTAATACATATTCTTCTCCATTTTCAGCATGATAATTCATTCGGGCAGCTTGCAGCTTGATTGTGATACCACGCTCCCTTTCTAAGTCCATTGTGTCTAGAAATTGCTCTTTCATTTCACGGTCTTCCACAGTGCCAGTTGCTTGTAGGAGGCGATCGGCTAAAGTTGATTTTCCATGATCTATATGGGCAATGATTGAAAAGTTACGAATGTGAGATACAGGAACTTTTGTCATACTTTCTTTTGTTAATAATTTGAAATGCCTTATTTTTGTTATGGTCTTGGCACAATTAATTCAATCTATCTATAATTCTTAACATATTTTAATTCTGAAGATTTTTGAGCTTTAGTCTGACTTAATTTAGGTTCTGGTCTAAATTGTTTCCTGGTTAAAAAAGAAATTTCTATGATTACTCTTGACTACTATGGGGACTACAGTTAAAGAGATTCTATGGGAACGGCTGTTTTCGCTTCACAGAGCTTCCGCTCAAAGCTAGCGCACAATGCTGGTTAATGGCTGTCGCCGATATATTTGTATTTGTGTAACATTCCGCACCGAAAACGCCCCTACCATAGGTATAACTTTCCTCTATATTCTATTTTTATGCTATAATTAAAGCCTGGAGCAATTGCTAGTGCCTGTTTTCTACACCTACAACCTATCACTAAAGAAACCGTAGCGACGATCAAATTCCAGATTCTTCACTAATTGAGAACTTCTCTTTTGAGGTCGATATGTAAAAATTAATACACATTATGAATTGTGTTTATGACTATAAAAATTTTTCTATTCCTTGAAATACTACTTTGTGTTAAAGTGAAATTTGTTGAAATATATAGACATGAGGGAAAATACAAGAAACTGACAACCTGCCGAAATTAATACTATGTCTGTGGTAGGCCAAACACAGTAAAAAACATCTGAATAAATTAATTTTTCCAAAGACCCAAAATCCATATTTAGATTAAAAAAATAGTGGCGGAGGACATCAGTCAACTAAGGCCAGTCAACTCAATGACTGTGGACATAGCCATATTTGATGATCTGTTGCGATAGATACAGATAGTTGTTAAGTGGACTGGACAAACCAGTAATCTCTATCGGTGAGCTTGAGAAAATTCACTCATTTCATGGAGTGGAGTATGTCAACATAATATAAAGTAGCTTTTCTAGATTTATAAGATTGTCTTGCTATGAATCAGCCTGAAGTTAATCAGTCGAAATTACCAGAAAAAGTAGAATTATCTATAAACATAGATTCTAGATTATTAGACCAAGTTCAACATTTGACAAATGACCCGAGTAAGGTCATTGAAAGTGCCCTTCGCCAGTGGTTAAGAGGAGGACTTCCAGAAGATGAGTTAGCCCTGACACTGCAAAGAAATCCTCCTATCCCACCAAGAGGGGAATGGAACGATTAAGATACTATTTACTTCAGATTATGTGAAAGGTTTATAGAAGTTAATCATAGATTTTATTTAAGATTATCAATTATCCAAACTTTTGATTAATTAAATGAAACTTAAAGATAATTTTTGATAAATCAAAATATATCCTATATCTCACCAACCAACTATGAGTTGTTAAAGACAATTGAAATCAGTGAGTTAGTAAATAGTTATTGACAAAAATTAATTGAGTTTGGAAACTACAAACAACCAAAATTAAAGAATGTCAAAATACACTCCTTTGGGTGTGAGTTATTATTCTTTGCTTGGACTCCATCCAAAAGCATCTAATCAGGAAATTAGAAGAGCATATCGAGAACTAAGTAAGCGCTATCATCCAGATACTACAGATATGCCGAAGGCGATCGCTACTGTAAAATTCCAGCAAATTAATGAAGCTTATGCTACTCTCGTGAACT
>NZ_JAAHGK010000098.1:0-10159 GCF_010672505.1 Okeania sp. SIO2B9
CAAGTAGGTTTTGTTGTTGATATGGATATGATTGAATACCCTTTAGAAGTGCCAAAAAATCAGTATTTTGAAATGGTAGAAAATCGTTATATGTCTATGCTTTCTACATTTAATGATACTGAATTGGCAGCAGGTTTAAAGGAAATCGAAGAAAAATATCAGGATAAGTCAGTGTTGAAATTTAACGATCTCATGGTTTTTATAACAGCAACTAAACCTGAGTAGATATTAAGTCAGTTGGGGTGAATGGCCATTCGCCCCTACGTTCTTGCCATGACTAAATTTGAGTAGATATGATATGGTAATCAGCATTACAATGAATAACCATTCCAAAAATCATTACAAAAATATAGCAGCAACTAAGCCTGAGTAGATATTAAGTCAGTTGGGGTGAAAGGCCATTTGTCCCTATGCTGTTCCTGCCATGACTAAATTTGAGAGGAGCGAGAATGTCTGAAGCATGTGCGTAGATCTGATATGGTAATCAGCTATTTCTGAAAGTACAGTCTCAGCAGGATTAATTTCTACTATGGGTAAGTTTAACCTGTTAGCTCCATACAACAAACTGTCAGATCTGATTAGCCATAACAGCCATATGGCTAATACATATGTTAGCAGTTGGGAACACTAAACGTAGGTTAGCCATCCCAACTACTCGTTGGAACCGAAACCGCCTGTTAACTGCCCAACAACGGTCAAGGTGTCGGTGCGCTTCAACTTCATTGTTATATGCTAGGATCTAGCTAACGCTGTCGAGACCAAAGGAGGACATAACCCTTGACTACTCATGAACCATTTCCACAAGAAGAGCTTGCCAACCGGCTCAAGGCAGTTCGCACCAATATGCTAGAACGCCAACTGGATGGTTTGATCGTAACCATCCCGGAAAATATCTATTATTTAACTGGTCTCGATCACTGGGGCTTCTTCGCTTGCCATGTATTGATTGTGCCTCTAAACGGAGATCTCACAATCGCAGCTCGAGCGATCGAAGAAGCCACTGTTTCGAAACAGGTGCGAAATACTCGATTCGCAGGTCATTCTGATACAGAAGATTCGGGAGAGTTTTTTGCCTCGATAATAAAAAAGGAAGGTCTTGGAAGCGCACGATTAGGTCTCGAAAAAAAGAGCTTGTTCCTGACTGCACATATTGCAGAAAAACTAGTAGAAGGACTCCCGGGTGTTGAATGGTCGGACATCTCATCGCTGATACACGAATTGCGCATGGTTCAGTCGCCTTTGGAACAGAATTACACTCGCCGTGCAGCGATAGCGGCGGATTCTGGCACTTTGGCCGCAACTGAGGCGTTGCATTCCGGTGCCAGTGACTATGAAGTGGCTGCGGAATGTCATCGAGCCATGATACTAGCAGGTAGTGAGTATCCCGGATTTGGGCCGTTTATTCGCTCTACTCGACGCAGGCCGGGTGACGAGCACACTACCTGGCGTGGGGATGTTTTTGAAAACGGCGATTCGGTATTACTCGAGATCGGCGCAGCCTATCGAAAGTATCAGGCCCCCATGGGCCGCCTGGTTTATGTGGGATCAGCACCTGTTATAGCTGAGGAAGCCGCAGAGTTGGCCATTCGAGGAATGCAATCCATCGTCAATGCCATTCAACCAGGGGTCACGGTCGGACACGTTTATGATGCCTGGCATGGCATTGCTGAAGAGGCTGGACTCGGAGATTACCATCGCCATCACTGCGGGTATCTGGTCGGTATTGGATTTCCTCCAAGCTGGACAGGTGGCAGTGCCGTCACAGGAATTCGTAGGTCTGGTGATTTAGTTTTGCGTGCTGGAATGGCTCTTCACCTCCATTCCTGGTTCACGGAAACAGGACGAGGAGATTATTTCATTTCAAATACAGCGCTTCTGACAGATACAGGTTGCGAAATATTGACAAACCGTTCTCCGGAAACCCTACAAATTCGATAATTTGGCGTGGTTCAAAAAAGGGGGTTTTAGGGTAACACTCTCAGCACAAAATAAGCCATCGATCACCCATGACTGAGAGGATCAATGGGGGTCAGGTCAGGTGCGTTGGAAGCGCTTAAAGCCCAATAACTCCAGCCAGTCAGGATTAATTTCTACTATGGGGAAGTTTAACCTCTTAGCTCTATACAAAGGTTTAGTAATGTATGGGTAGTCTCTGGAGATACCGATCAAAAAAATCAGATCAAAGGAAATATTTTCTACTATCTTGAAAGTTTCTTCTGAAGAACTCATATGATCTTCACCAAATAACTCCATATCAGGACGAATTAATCCTCCACAAGCTGGACATATAGGTGGTAACTCCATCGGTTTACTATATCCGGCGAGGAGTTCTTCTGCAGTTGTCTTGTAAGAACAATCTACACAATATAGTTCCGAGAGTTGTCCATGTATTTCAATCAAGTTTTTACTTCCAGCAGCGCGCTCGAATCCGTCTACATTCAGAGTCCATACCCATGTATTGGGTTTCCAAGCCTCAATTTGTGCAATTACCTGATGAGCACGATTGAATTTTGCTTTATAACAAGCTTCTCCAATTTGCCACAGATATTTCCAAGCTACTTCAGGACGAGTTTGTAACATATTGTTACTCATTGCTTCTTCGATTGGTATACCTTCTTGAGTGAGAACACCTTCAAAAAGTGCACCAACACCACGATATGTAGGTAGCCCAGAGTCTGCAGATAAACCCGCTCCAGCAATGAAAAGAATAGAATCTGCCTGGAGAATACAATCAGCGACAGCACTCATAACCTTATCCATTCGTCATATTATTGATATATTTACAAAAAACAGCCTTATAATTTTAGAACATTTCTGGAAATAAACTAAATAACTGGAGTTTAGACTAACCATAGCAGTGCATTATGGCATATTTAGACATTATTTTTTTGTAAACCTTTTCTCTTACTGTACTTTGAGCTGGAATGGGAGCCGTTACACATAATGCTGCTGCTTTCTGTACAAAATCAATAAATTTAACAATCATATTGTTTATGGCAACTCATCAAAAACCTCAACCTATTATCCCCTCTCTTCCCTCATACGATTATCAACCAAAACTCTATAACGGCCCTTCTTTGCAAGAAGTAGCTCATTTAAGACGAGAATATATTAACCCAGTGGTTTCCACTTATTATCAAAAACCCATTATGATTGTTGAGGGTTCGATGCAATATGTTTTTGATGAGACGGGAAAACGGTATTTAGATGCCTTTGCTGGAATCGCTACTATTAGTGTAGGTCATTGTCATCCCTCTGTTGTCAAAGCAGTACAAGAACAATCCGAAAATTGCAGCATTCCAGCACACTGTATCTACATCCTACCATTGCAGAATATGCCAAGATGTTAGTGGATAAGATGCCTGGTAATTTATCAAAGGTCTATTTTGTTAATTCTGGATCGGAAGCCAATGATTTGGCGATGTTAATGGCCAGGGTTTATACTCAAAATTTTGATATTATTACCCTTCGTAATGGCTATCATGGCATGGCGGGTCAAACGATGGGGTTAACCTCACAAAATACCTGGAAATATCCCATTCCTCATAATTTTGGCATTCATCATGCTATCAATGCCGATCCTGAACGCGGTTATTGGTCTCATGACGATGATAATATCACTGATAAATATGCTAACGATGTCAAAAACTTGATTGAACAAGCAACTTGTGGCAACATTGCTGCTTTTATTACTGAAGTAGGGTTTAAGTCTCTAGGGGTCGATCAATCCAATAAGTTTTATGTTTTCCAAAGGTAAATATTGTGGTGTTGGTGAATCAAGCTATGAAAAAAGATTAATAAGCCCCTTTACCAAAATTAATTTAGACTATGTTGACACTTTGACAAACATCAAATTCTTCAGCTATATACTTATCCTCCTGGCTCGAACAGGGATTAGCATTTTTGGTGATTTGTCTACTTGATAAGATTTTTTAGTTTTGTCTAGTTTTGCGAAAAGGCGACGTTGCTGAACCAAGGGATAAATCTTTGCATAAAAGGTAAATCCCGTCTTTATACTTCGTCTTTCTCTAAAACTATAATTCATCCTGCAAATATGCAACCCCATTATTGGTGTTGGTGAATCAAGCTATGAATTAAGATATTTGGATGAACCTCCTTGCTACACCTTCTGTGAAACGCCATAATATTATCCGTCCAATATTGTCAACTCTGAGCTATCGTAGTAAAAAAGTCCTTAGTTCATAGTAGATTCTCAAACAATGAAAAAATTTCTGTTTGTCTGCTTATTTTTAATTGGGCTTGGTTGGGCCTTATCTAACTTTACAGGTTTGGCCAATAAAGGAGTCTATGACTCAATTGTGTTAGACTTCCGTGAAGATATCGGAGTTACTAAAATTGTCGATGAAATTAAGACAATCTCCGATGAATACCAAGTCACTCCTCGTCTAAATAGTGAATTTTCATTATCAGATAATGTGTATATTGTCAAGGGCGATCGCCAACTTCTCAAAGAACTAAAAAACTCTCTAAACAAATATACTGAATACATAGAACCAAACTATGTTTATAGCGCCAATGCCATCATCTTTGAAGGCGGGAACGGCGTTCCCAACGACCCTATGTATGGGAAACAATGGAACCTCCGCAGCATCAACGTGGAGGAAGCATGGAATGAGACGAAAGGCGACGGCGTAACTGTAGCGGTAATTGATACAGGAGTCACCAGAGTTCCTGACCTGGAAAAAACTAAATTCGTTGCTGGCTACGATTTTGTCAACGACCGGACTTTAGCCACCGACGATAATGGTCACGGCAGTCACGTTGCAGGGACTATTGCCCAATCTACCAATAACGAATATGGCGTAGCAGGTATCGCCTATGAAGCTAGCATCATGCCCTTAAAAGTATTATCTGCTAGTGGCGGTGGTACAGTTTCCGATATTGCCGAATCTATCAAATTTGCTGCTGACAATGGTGCAGATATCATCAATATGAGTCTTGGTGGTGGCGGTGAAAGCCAAATAATGAAGGAAGCTATTAACTATGCTCATAGTAAAGGCGTAGTTATTATTGCTGCTGCGGGCAACGCTGGGCAAAATTCAGCAAGTTATCCCGCTCGTTATCCCCATGTTATCGGTGTCTCTGCCACTGACCCAACTGGAGAAAAAGCTTCCTATTCTAATTTTGGTGCAGGAGTTGATATTTCTGCTCCTGGCGGTTCCACTTCTGGTAAAAATGAAGCTGGTGGTATTTTGCAAGAAACCATTAACCCAGAAAATGGCAAGAGTGTATTTGCTTCCTTCCAAGGAACAAGCATGGCATCTCCCCATGTTGCGGGTGTGGCAGCATTAGTCAAAGCTAGTGGTATTGAAGACCCAGAGGAAATTGCCAACATTCTCAAAAAATCTGCCAGAGTTGTTAAGGAAGACCCACTGAATCATTTTGGAGCAGGTCAGTTGGATGCAGCAGCGGCAGTTAAGTTGGCAATAAGAGGTCAAATCACTTTCCGCGACTTCTTCCGGTGGTTGCATGATAATGGGTATCTCAGTCCTGGTTTTTGGCTTGATGGTGGTGCTGTGGCATTGTTACCGAAGTTGGCAATGGTCTTGGGGTCTTATATATTAGCTTGGTTTCTGCGGAATTATTTCCCTTTCAGTTGGAGTTTCCCTCTCCATACAGGATTAGTTGCTGGTAGCAGTGGGTTATTTTTCCTCCGTGGTTTCTATGTTTTCGACTTACCACAATGGCCGATGCGTGTGATGGGTAGTTCCCTACCTGAAGTCGGTGGAGCTATTCAAGGTAGTGGCATTTTGAATCCCATTTTTGCTAGTGTGTTGATTCCAGCATTGTTAATTGTATTGTTATTAGGAAATCAGCAATGGAAGTGGTTAGCGATCGGTACTACTATTGGTGTTGCTAGTTGTTTGGCTGTGAATGCAGTTGTCGATCCAGCAGTTTGGGGATTAGGTTCTGGTTTTGCTGCTCAAATTTTCCTAGTTGTGAATGCGTTTTTGTGCTTAGGTTTAGCACGTTTGGCAATTAGAACAGAGGACAAATTAGCATGAGTAGTATTACGGTAACTGGTACTGTGGAAAAGAAAGGTTTTGGTACTGGCACTTGGGCATTAGTAACTGAGAATGGTGAAACTTATGAGTTGAAGGATGCTCCTACTGAGCTATGTAAGTCTGACCTGAAGGTAAGCATTACAGGTACGATCCGAGATGATGTGATGACTTTAGCAATGATTGGTCCAGTGTTGGAAGTTGAATCTTTTGAGGTATTAGAATAGTGAATTATAGCAGGTTTCATTTGAGTAAACCACAAGGTAGGGACGTTGCATGCAACGTCTCTACAGGGTTTTCGTTTTTTTAATGTGATTTATTGACCTGAAAACTGCTGTAGTGCCTTTTTTTGAGATTTACAAAAAGCCTGCAATACGGGCTTTTTTTATTGCTTTATTTCTTGAGTAATATCTACTCTTTTATCAAGAAAATAATCCTCGTAAGGTTCTTTAACATTAACCCAAATAGTTTTTGGCATAAACCGAAATAAACGTCGTGGTCCTGAGTCAAGAAAATATTTTTTGTCTCTTTTTGGTTTGCCACTTTTTGTGTAGATACTATCAATAGCTTTATTGAATATTTCGTTTTCTGCCTCAATAACTTCAGCTATACCTTTGAAATAAACACCAAATCCCTCTCCACTCAATGCTGTTGAATCATAAACAACTGCAAAAACCTGCCCATTATTAATAATATTTTGAGAGTGCTGATTTTCTATCCATGATGACCAATAAAATGTGTAATCTTCATCAAAACCATAATAGACAGGTGAGTTCCAAGGGTGTCCTTCTTTATCTACTGTTGCTAAGGTGAGATAGGTAATTTCATTGAGTACCTGTTTTGCTTTTTCAGTGAGTTGATCGATGGGAGATGAGATCTGCATTTTTTCAATTTCTCAAATGAATTTCTGGTAGTTGTACATTATACCATCGTCCACTACGACCTTTGCGCGTTATCCAAGCGTTATTAGCAATATTAGTATGATGTTGCTGCTGTTGGCGATACTGGTTAGCTTGGGCATAATAATCATCAGCTTGTGCCTTCAAAACATCAGACTGCTGACGATACTGTTGAATCTTCGCCTCCAAATCAGCAATTTCAGCCTTCACCGCATCAGTCTGAGCAACCAACGTATCCGGAACCACAAGCTGATATTGCAACTTCGTCCGAGCATCAGCAACTTCCTTTTCCGTCCGAGCGATCGCCTCTTCCAATACCCTTAACTTTTCCTCATATTAAGTGCAACTTCATGGAGAAATTGTATTAGGTTTTGCGACTATGTTGGTGATTTTTCTCCATGAATTAGGTCATGCTTTTACTCTGAAACATTTCGGTGGTATTGTGCCGGAGATTGGTTTATTATTTATGTGTTTTATGCCGGGAATGTACACCAGTAATTTTGACTTTTAACTTTTAACTTTTGACTTTTTTTATGGTTAGTTAGCAATTTTATTGGGGAATTTTTACCAGTAATTTTGATTTTTTTATGGTTAATTGGCAATTTTATTGGGGAATTTTTACCAATGATTTTGACTTTTGACTTGATTTGGAGTATAAATCAATGAAAATTCATCAATTTTTACAAGTAGTTGTGGTTAGCTCAATGAAGCACTATATTATCATTTGCACACTTTTGTTGATGCAATACCTACCAATTCTACTTTAACTATTTTTTCGACGTTTACCTAAAAGTTGAGCTGCGAATATCCCACCCAAAAAACCAAATAAGTGTGCTTCCCAAGAGACATCAGGATCGGAAGGCAAAATACCCCAGATTAAACCACTATAAAGGAAACCAGCAGTTAAGGCGAATATTACTGATAAAATACTGAAGTCAAATAAACTTCGGAGTAGCAAAAACCCGAAATAACCAAAAATTAATCCACTTGCACCAATATGAATAGAATTAGGCGCACCGAAACACCAAATACCTAAACCACTAACTATTATAGTAACGATACTCACAAAGAAAAAATCACCTACTCCCCGTAACATGATTAACCAACCGAGAATAATTAATGGGGCAATATTAGCCATTAAGTGAGCATAACTACCATGCAGAAATGGAGCAAAAAAAATACCACTAAGTCCTATAGAACTTTGAGGATGAATTCCACCATAATAGTTCAATTTTCCTGCTAAAAATTCAGAATTAATAATTTGTACAATCCAAAGAATAGCAATAATACTTCCTAAAATCGTTACTTGGGTATTTATTTTTTCAAATAATTTATTCATTGGTTTCTGGTTATAGTTGACTTATTCTTAGCTATTTTAAACTATAGCGCTACGCGCAAGGCAACAGGCAATAGGCAACAGGGAAATACAAAAGGGTTTGCTGCTTCTATTCATGTCAAACACCTTAATGCGTAGCGCGATGTAATACCAAATTGATAAATGTTTGCTACAAATATCTAGGGTATTTCTTAGGACTCAGGAGTCACTCCTCAGGAGTTAAAATGAATGACTTTAATACCATTTTTTAGGGCATAAATTATCTTTTTCTCTTGGTGCGCTACCAGGTGCGACTGGCGTCGTCGCGGGGTCGCACCGCTCTCTTGGTCGATTGGATATGGCGAGGAGACCCGTTCTTGCAGACCCGCTCCGAAGATCGCCATCCCACCCTACGGGAAGCTACGCTAACGACCGCTTTGTCAAAGGGACATCTCCTATAAAGTCTTTTTCTCGGTCTTACTATTCGTAACACTCTTTTTTCAAATTGGTATAAGACATCTGGTGGAAATTACACTTATGGATCATTTTTTGTGTCTTTTTTCATAAATTTCTTCCCTGTTGCCTGTTGCCTGTTGCCTACTTCTGCAAAAAGTCTATTCTTTTTCGGAGATGTCTATAAAACATCTTCAGTCAATAGCTTATTCATTCCTGATTTAGTTGTTTTTTTCTTTCTCGTTTTCTAGTAGCATGAGCAGATTTTAATATTTTTAAGCGATAAGGGTCAACATTAGTTTGCCAATAAACACGATGACCTTTAATTTCTGTACAATTTTCTTCTAAACATTTGAGCCAATTAATTCGGTTTTGAATACTTTTCAAATCATTTAATAGTCCTCTATCTTCTTCTTGTTGTGTGAGTTTAGCAAATTTTTCATAGTCTGGATAATCTGGTGTTACTAAAGCATCTTTTCTATGTAAAATTGGCGGATTATATTCATTTGTATAGCTCTGATAACTAACACTTAAATCTCGTAAATTAATGTGCATACTTGTATGCAAAACTGGGTGAGCTTCTGTGTCAAAGTCTGGATAAAATAAATAGGATATTATCGGTAGTTTTGTATGAAATTTAATGATAGTTGCCTCATTTAATCTACCAATTGTACGATTAGCACAACCTTCATAAAGTCGTAATAACGGATCGAGTTTTGCTACAACAGAAACATGAACTAACAGAGAATTAGAAAATTTATAACCAATAGAACTATTTTTACAACATTTACTAATTAATTCAGAATCACCTAAACTAAATAACATTAAATCTGCTAATATACAGGCTTGGTTATAACTACCAAATAAAGCTTTAATATCATTTCTGACTACTTCTGCTAATTGGGAAAATTTAGGACGGTTGCCAAATTTACTCAAGGCTAAATATACTAATAAATCTTGGCGACGTTTATCAGTTATCTGGTCCCATTCTACAGAGTTTGTAGCTTGCATAATTACTCGAAAGGCACGACGAAAACTACCAAATTCTGCAATTAAATCTGCCTCTTCAGCAATTTCTCCTCTGACCGGAAGACGACCGCGATCGCTCATAAAATTCATCAGAGGTATAAGCTGTTCTTCATAATCTACAAACTTCTGATTTTTGGAGTTAATTCTAGGTGTAGATAAACGAGTTTTTAATCGAGATGCTCGAAAGTTTTGCCCCTGTTTTTCATCTTTAAACACAAAGAAAATACCTAAATCTATAGGTATAGAATCTACATTCAAAACTTGGTCAATATAAGACTTTAATTCTTCTTGTTCATAATATTTTTGAAAAGTATTACGAGCTGTAATTATGCCATCTCCATAACCAAGTTTATCCTGGTTTTTATGGTCATCAATTAATACCATAGCGGAAACAATTAAAACTTGTTTAGTCAACTTCCAGGCTTTAATCAAAGCCTCCA
>NZ_JAAHGK010000980.1:0-2977 GCF_010672505.1 Okeania sp. SIO2B9
AGAATTTAGAATTACCTCTTCTTTTTAAGGGAGAGGATTGACTCAAAGGAAAATTTTTCTTTTTATCCTCTGAAAAGAGGAGGCTTTCAACCAAAATTTTTTGGTAAGGAGGAAAAAGGAAGAAGAAAAAAGGAAAAAGTGGATAGGGATTAACGAAGTCAGAAGTCAGAAGTTATTTTTGTAACGGAGATTTGAGCAAGGTGCCAAAAATATTGCGCCTTAAAAGGTGGGGTTGAGCAACCCATATTATTTTGATAAAACCCCGATCAATTGTAAACATCGCTTATGAGGTGCAGGGTATTAAACCTAAAGGAAAAAGATAAAAATTAGTAATGAAGCATATCAGCTATCAACTTTTGCTTCTTTGATTTGGTGGTGGTGTATTCTAATTATTTGACAAGGATAAAAGATAAAAGCAGTGGGAGCATCTTGCTCCCGTGCCAGGTATTCCTTTTTGCTGTATACCATTACGCGAGCAGGACTACCAAGATAAGTACCTGTGCAAAATTAATTTAACATTTGTCATACCATTTCTCTGTAACAATGCGCTTAATAATTTTTACCAAAACCTGAATTTTACTAATAGCTGTTATCTTTTATTCAGCGCAACTTCATAGAGAAATGGTATCAGTCGGGAACATGGAATAAGGAACAGGAAATCAAATATATGTTTGTCCTAAAAATGTCAATCTAAAAATTATTTTTCCTACTTATTTAAGTTAATCATCAGACCATCAAATATACAATTAATTTGCTTTAACCACTGATAACAATTCTCATAGGAAACAGGGAACAGCTAATAGAAGAAAATCTCAAGCAGAAACTACTTAAAATTAGAAACGCTATATGTTTACTTATCCCTGTAGAGACGTTGTATGCAACACCCCTATCCACTCCCCTACTCAAAAAAATGTAGAAAAGTTTTTGATAAATGGTATTAGAAAGCACAGAGAGCAGATTTTTAGAACTCGATCACGCTGAAGTCAAAGCCTTCAGTTAAACCTGCTCCAACAATTTTTTACCTTGAATTAAACCCACCTACTTAAATAACATTCTGATTGTTTTTCTCAAAATAATATCCTGAAAACTCTATGGAATTTTCTATATTTTTTTGTGTATTTTGCAACAATACTTCTTAGATTACCTTAAACAATAGTATTGCAAAAAATATGCCATCCAACTTACTAATAAAAAGATTAAGACAATATAATCTTTAAGCTAGTTAAAAAATATCCAGTTAAAGTAAATAGAGATACCAAGAGATGCTATTAATTAAAAAGCCGAATAAACCACATAATTTGAGGGTGCATCTCATATTTGCCAAAATACTTTTTTCCTATATATTCCCTGTTGCCTGTTCTCTGTTCCCTAAAAGCGATAAATTTTTACAGAGATGCACCCTGATTTGAGTTATTAACTTAATTAGGTAACTATACTTAAATAGTCAGCAAAAAAATTAATCAATTTGGTAAAAAAGAAACTTTTAATAGCTGTAGCAGTCATAAAAAAAATCGACAGATTAAAACATACTTAATCTGATAAATTTAGCCTGTTAAAGTTATAATTAACTCCTGTTAAAGTCAACTGAATCAATGCTGTTCCACTCTATTTTCATCCCTCTAGCAACTCAAAGTTATGCAAACATTCTTATTTATATGGTTGGGACAAATTGTTTCCCTATTCGGTTCTAGTTTGAGTGAATTCGCTCTAGCAGTATGGGTTTATCAAACAACAGGTTCAATTACTCATTATGCTCTGTTGTCCTTATTCATTCATCTACCTAGTCTCTTCATTTCACCATTTGCTGGTGCAATGGTAGACCGCTGGAGTCGTCGTAGGGTAATGATTGTCAGTGACTCAATCACCGGAGTAACAGCATTAGCAATAATGTTATTGGTCTTCTCCGGGCAACTGCAAGTTTGGCATATCTATATAGCAGTAGGTATTAGTTCCGTCTGCAACGCTTTTCAATGGCCAGCTTATACCTCTGCTATCCCTCAACTTGTACCAATACAACACCTGAGTCGCGCAAATGGAATGGTACAAGGTGCAATAGCAACATCAAGAATATTAGGTCCAAGTATAGCGGGATTGTTGATTCTTAAAATCCATCTTCACGGAGTATTATTAGTAGATTTTGGTACTTATCTGTTTGGGTTGCTGACTCTATTGAGTATCAAATTCCCCAGAAGAGAAAAGAAAATTACCAGACGTAGAGTAAGTATTGAAGAGTTATGGCAGGAAGTTATTTCAGGTTGGAATTATGTAGTGATACGTTCTGGTTTACGGAAGTTAACTATATTCTTTGGTGTTATTTATCTAAGTGCGGGAGTATTGCAAGTTTTATTCTTGCCGATGGTATTAAGTTTTGCATCTGAAAAAGAATTAGGAATAGTAATGTCTGTTAGTGGCATTGGAATGTTGTTAGGTAGTGTCGCAGTAAGTTTATGGGGAGGTACTAAGCGTCGAATAGAAGGAATTTTAATCTTTGCATTTATTCAGGGATTATGTTTATGTTTAGGAGGATTTAAAACTGCTGTAGTATTAGCTGCAATTGGTGGTTTTGGCTATTTATTTTCTAGGGCAGTTATTGTTAGTTTGAATCATACTATTTGGCAACAAAAAGTACCTCAAGATTTACAAGGACGAGTTTTTGCTTTGCAAAATATGATCGAAAAGTCTTTATTAGTAATTACTCATTTAAGTGCAGCACCTTTAGTCGAGTTTATGTTTAAACCATTGATGAGTGAAAATGGAATGTTAGCAAGTAGCGTAGGCAGAATTATTGGAGTTGGAGATGGCCGGGGAATGGCTTTATTATTTGTATTAATGGGTCTATTGAATATTGGGGCAGTATTAGTCGCCTATCGTACTCCAGAGTTACGGCGAGTAGAGAGAGAGTTACCTAATGCTGATCGCTTTGAAGTTGATAATACTGAATCAGACAATACTGCTGCTTGCTAAAGCTGGAAAACAT
>NZ_JAAHGK010000981.1:0-2977 GCF_010672505.1 Okeania sp. SIO2B9
AGAGATAAAAGATTATGTATGGAAATATGTGTCTTGCAGATAGTAACTATTAGTCATTCTTATGACTGAGATAGCAAAAATAACTCCTTTGTAAGGGTTATTTGTGATTTTCCAAACAATGGATTTGAGAATGTTTCCACCATCGAGAGGTAAGCCAGGAATTAAGTTGAATAATGCTAAAACTAAGTTGATGTAAGCTAAGAGTTGGAGAATTGCAGCTAATGGTCCGTTGATGGCTGTAAATGTATTAATTATAGTAAATAAACCAAATAAAACTATACTTACTAACGGACCTGCAATTGCCACCGAAAATGCTTCTCCAGGAGTTTTTGATTCTCTATCTAAACTAGCTAAACCTCCAAACAAAAATAAGGTAATTGATTTTACTTCTATTCCTTGAGATAGAGCAACAAAACTATGACCTAACTCATGAGCTAAAACAGAAGAAAATAATAATAATGCCGCTATTAATCCTAATATCAATGGTAGCATCCCAGTCAATTCTGGAAATTGCTCTGCCAGACTGCTACTATAAGTTAAAGTAACAAGAACTAAGACAAGGAACCAGGATGAGTTAATATAAAATGGTATACCAAATAGATTGCCGACACGAAAAGATCTATTCATAAATTTTTCCTCTAAGTTAATAATCTTTAAATTAAGGGAATTTTTTCCTCTTGAGAAATCTATATATTTACTGTAACAAAATGTAAATCAGCTTTGTAGTTTCTTAATATAGTGGTATCCCTCCCTCAATGTTCGGTCATAGAGAAATTAACTAAATTATTTTCTGATATTAAATTTATGATGATTTTATCATAATATAGCCTGTTCCAATTCATTCAGATACAGGATTTGGGATTTCAGGAAACAAGCAATAAATTAGATGTAACTTCACTAGATCATCCAGAAATTGTGGCAAATTTCACACTAAAATAACAATTATATGTGAATTATATGTGAATTAGAAGTTAATTTAGAAGTTAATATAGATACAGCAATCCGGCATGATTTATGAGAATTTTATTACTTGGGTATTCCCTATTCTCTATTCCCTATTCCCTAAAATCTACAATCTCTCACAACTCAAATAAGATTGCTATATTAATCATAAGTGACAGAATAAAATTAATTTTCAGTTGAATTCTTGTAAATTGTAAATTCTAGATGTTATTTGTATAGAAGTATTTGAGCAAGTCACAACACAATTGTATGATTCTTCACAAAAAATTATGAATATTACAAAGAATTTAGCAGAATCAGTTAAGCATTTTACTTTAGAAAAAACAGAATAATTATTGAGTTTCAGGTAAATTTCAAAATCTAACAATAGAAAACGTTGATGATAAATTAGACAGTAGGGATTAAGTAAGCACTTTTTTTAACTAACCTGGCACCTATATCTCGGTTTTATGTTTATTTATACCCACTTACTTAAGAGGCGATCGCTAGATAAATTTTATCTGAATCTTGAAGAAGAAAGAGGGAAAAAGAAAGAAGAAAAAATATTGCTTTGTCTGAGTTTTAAGCTTTTTATCTGTCCTAACCTTTCCTTCGACTGCTATATTATATTTTCCAAAAATTCAATTCTAAAAAAATATTTTTCAACAAGCCAAAATACAGTTATGAAAAGCTCAAAAAAATTTACCTCAGCTCTGGAAGATATCTGTTTCCTGTAAGAAAATATTGACGAATTTGAAACATTGATCGCCAAGCAATAGCATTATAATTAGTACGAGCTGATGCTAAATTATTTCCTTGAGTATCAAATACTTCAAGCCATCCATCAGCACCATCAGTAGTTGTACGAATAACTAATGTATCTTGACCTTCAATAGTTATTCTCAATCTATAAGCTTTACCCCAGTTTCCTTCTTCCGCTTTATGATAAAATTTGTAGGATTCCCAAACACTATTTGGTAGTTGATTCACTGTTGCTTCAAAATCATTTTCTCCATCAACTGCCATGCATTTTGGTATCTCATCAAATTTCTGCAAATCACTTAGATAAAGTCCTCCATAAACACTTACAAGGTTTTCAAAACTAAAGGCAAATCTTAACTGATACTTATATTCATCAACAAATTCTTTTTGTAGAAGTTATTCTGCTTTTTCAATATTTAATCCGTGAATATAAAAAGACAAATTTTCATAGGCTTTAATTACTTCAATATCTACAGGTTTTCCCTAATCATAGACTTTTAAATATTTCTGATAATAAAATCCTTTGGCAGTTTCTACAAAATTACTCATTGTTAATTCCAAAAAATTTTACTCAAAAAAAAATAACTATATAAAATTTAGAATAAATATTTGATTCTCTTGGCAATCCCTTTTCAGTAATCAACAATTTTTACTCGGATTAAAGTCAAAATTTTATCTAAAATTAAAATGATATTTCCCCACACTTCCCACAGCCAAAAATTTCACTTTCCATGCCTATATCTATAATTTATAGAGAAATTTTCACTGCCAGAGGTAAAGGAAAACCGACGATTTTTCCTCACAGCAGAAATTCCCGACTCAGACAAAAGATAAATGGAGAAAATTCTCTGATCTTCCACAACCAAAAATTTCACCTTCCATACCTATCTATGGATAAATAGAGAAAAATCTCTCATCTCCCACAACCAAAAGTCAGGCATTGCCCAACCTATATCTATATTTATAGTTATTTAACTTAAGAATGAGATATTAAACTATACAATAATCACGAATAATTTCATCTAAAGATTTATGTGAATCGCCATACATTCTGGCTCTCTTTAATGCACTAAAATCATGTTCAATCTTATTTAAATCAGGAGAATATTTGGGGAGGAATATTACTTGATGTTCTGTTTCTTCTACTATTTCTCTAATTATATTTTTGCCATGGATTGGAGCATTATCCATAATTAATACTCAAGGAATTTCTCATCAGGGTGATCAAAATATTGATTACCAGCCTTCAAATCCTTCTGCATTTAAACTTCTT
>NZ_JAAHGK010000982.1:0-2976 GCF_010672505.1 Okeania sp. SIO2B9
TCGGCGTTGGTAATTGGTAAAATGATTTTTTACTAGGGGTGAGACCCATCACTTACTTTGGTAAAATATATTAGAGGTATCAGAAACAGACTACTCTTAAAGTTTCATCTCTTGATTGACCAACGCCGAACTTTTTGATTAATGCACGGATAGATTATATACTAGCATAAGTAATAGTATTGCCAACTAATCTGATAATTTATTTTCACGCATAATGACAAGGAAATCTTAAATAAAAGGGCAAAATATAGGTATTGTAGATTACAGATTTTTCACCACAACTTTCCCAAATTTCAAGTTTTTCTTGACGATACTTCTCTGCTTTTTGCTGTTGACCTATATGGCAATAAACTTTCTCGATTAAATTCATAGTATTGGCTAATTCTGCTCTATATTGGGAGATAATACTTTGACTGAAGCAAATTTTTTCTTGTTGGAGTAGTTGGTTTGTTTGAGATAATTTTTTGCTATTAAGATAATTATTGTGGAGAATATTTTTATCTAAAGAATCTGTAGTTTGACTAAATTTATTCAAAGTTACTTTGCAAATTTTCTGACGAATAGCTAAAGTAAGTTCTAGGATTTCTTTTGCTTGGGTATATCGACCGATCCATAAGTAAGCTTCTCCTATATTATAAAGAGCTGTAGCAATGTTAGTTTGGCAAGCTAATTTATCTAATTCTGATTTTCTTTCAAGTTTATGGAAAATTTCTAGAGATTTTTGACAACAGTTAAGAGTTTGTTCAAATAACCCTAGTAAATTGTATATTTCGCCTAAGTGATTAAGAATTATACCCATTCCTAATAAATTACAAAAATCTTGGGCAATTTCTAAAGCTTGAGCATAGTATCTTAAGGCAGAAGTATATTCTATAGACAAACAATAAGTTTCGCCAATATCATTCAAAATCATTACAACTCGATTTTGGTCGCCAATTTCTTGAGCAAGTTGCAAGGCTAAATTGAGATATTTTAAGGCACAATCATATTTTTCCAGACGACGATAAACTAATCCAATACGGTTTAAAATATTTATTTGTTGCTCAGATGTGAGCACAATTTTTAACGCTTCCTGAAAAGTATTTAATGCAGTTTCAAATTGTCCCAGATCGAATAAGCGATCGCCTGTTTGAGATAGTTGTTTTAATTCTGCGGAATAGATAGCAGTGGACACGATAAGTAGTTCCTCCAGAACAATACTGGTAATTTTCCGGTTGTAAACTACTCTATTTCTCAAAGTTGGCAGGTTATGCAGAAATTTGCACTACATTGTGGAGATAAAATGTAGTACAAAAATAATTGTTACTTATTGTATCATGTGCCCCCTCCGGGGAGCTATACTAGCGGATAATTACTTATAATAAAGTTTTTGTTCGTAGTTTTGCTCTAGCCCTTACAATACTTAGGAGTCATGTAAAAATAATTTGTACAAATTTTATCTGGGATCAACTGTGAAATTAGCTTCCATCAAAAAAACTGTAATGGTTATTGTTACACTAGTCCTTAGTATTATTGCTTAAGCCCAACTACGAGCCTAATTATAACTGTATATTAGTAGTCAGTATAGGATGCTAAACCCTTAAATATTTAGTTAGTATTGCTAAAAACTTTACTATTCCCTATGACCCATCAGTTTAAATTGGATCTATGTGCAATTAAACGGATTAATAGATAATAAATATCTAAAAAAAATGCTATGGGTTGATACATTTAAGTTGTCTATCCGAAGGTTTCCTCACCTAAAAATTTGTAGCAAACTTTTTCTCAGTTAGAATAACTCAATATTTATTTGCCCACTCAATTTCGTCAACAACTTTTATGTTTTTCTTTATAGGTTTAATACTCCACCGTCCATAATTGGTTGGGGATAGTCTTCGACCTGCCACTTCGTGTCTACAAATCCCATCCACTTTTTCCTTCTTCAAAATGATTTAGCATTATTGTTGCAAAATTTGATAACGCCAAACCGATCAAAATCATGGATTAAATTCAAAAGGAGGAAAAGTCTCCTGATTTTCTGGTGTCAAATAAACTGTAGCAATAAACTTCTCATTCCAACCTCCTACAACATTAGTAAATATATAAAAATCATCCTCATTGGAATTTAATTTCTGTTCAACTAAAATTCCCGTTGCATCACTAACCCGCAATTTTATTTTTTCCGGTAAACCCATCCCTGTAGGCGTACTTAATATTAATAGCAACATCCATTCTAATGTTGAATCTGAGACTAAAGACCAAGTTAAAGCATACAATCTTAAAGGAATTCCAGCTAATAATAAATCGTGATAAGCAACCCTAGCATGAGGAGGAATATATACACCATTTTTGGGCAACTCTCTGATAATTCCAGCAATTTCTTCTGTAGGAGAAGATATTCCTCTCATGGGAGATAGTGCCGATAATTCTGGCAATAAAACCCAGGATAATTCATTGGCAAAATCATCTAATTCATTCTTTAACCAACGCCCCACATTAATTGTAGGTTCAGTCAAGATACTAAGTAAATCTGGTAAATATTTACTCAGACTACTTAAAGAATTTTCTGAATTTTCTGTAATTTCTACTAAATTATTCGGAATATTCCCCTCCTCTATATCTATTTGCAATTGCCAATTATATATCCAATTTAATAACTCAGAATTAGTTAGGATAGTTTTTCCCTGTTCCCAGTTAAAAGATTCCCATAAATTTTGTGCGGATAGCTGAGGTAATAATTTTGTTAATTCAGCTTTAGCTGCAGCTAAATTATTTGACTTAGGTTGTACCTCTGGCAAGGCAATTCCTGCTATATCCAAACAACGAAGATAAAGTAATAAATTATCTATTTCTGTATCAAACCAACTCCAGGGAATTTGATAATTCCAATCTTCATCTGGCAGTAGATTAAGCTGTGTTTTATTGCCCATTAAATCTGCATAAGAAATAAAACTATTAATCACAACTTTTTCTAGTTCTTCTTGTACTTCCACAACT
>NZ_JAAHGK010000983.1:0-2976 GCF_010672505.1 Okeania sp. SIO2B9
CTCGCGAGGGTTGGCGCGGGCCTAGCAAGTCTTGACGATAAGGAAAAGAAGAACCGGCCCGCTGGTGATCAGCAGAGGCAAATGCAGCAAATAAGGATGCATGTTTGGTTCATGCCAGATGCCTAAAGCGTTTCGAGTAAAGTTTGAATCGGTGGGATTCCCATGAGGTTTGATTTGTGATTCACGATTTATGGGAGGATCACAATCATGCCAGCACCATTGCCAAAGGAACTTCGGGAGCGTTTTGGGCGATTGATCGCGGAGGGGCTATCAGGAAGAGAGGCGTCGCGCTGTCTTCAGGTGTCGCCTGCGACCGGTGCACGTTGGAGACGTCAGATACAGACGTCTGGCGCGGCCCAAATTGCTGTAATGGGGCGTCCGCCTGGCAGCGGAAAGTTGGCACCCCATGTCGGGTTCTTCCGCGAGTTGGTGGCTCAAGACCCCGACATCACCCTCTTTGAGCTGCGCGATGCCCTTGCCGATGCTGAGGGGGTCACTGTTCATCATTCGGCCATTGCCGGATTGCTAAAGCGCCTCGGCTTCACGCACAAAAAAAGTCGCTGGTGGCCACCGAACGCCGTCGCGCGAAAGTAAGACGGCAACGCGACGATTGGGCCGCTTATCGGTCTCCAGCCATCGCCCGGATGCCAGACCGCGTGGTGTTCATAGACGAAACGGCGGTGAAGACGAACCTCGCCCGGCTCCGTGGCTGGGCACCTCAAGGAGAGCGGCTGACTATGGACGCCCCCTTTGGAAGCTGGGGAACACAGACGCTGATCGCGGGTCTGACTCAGGACGCGTTGATCGCACCATGGGTCATCAAGGGCGCGATGGATGGCCCGGCATTTGCCGCCTACATCCGGGAAGTCCTCGTCAAGGAAATCGCGCCTGGCACCGTCGTCATCCTCGACAACCTCGCCACACACCGGAACAAAGAGGCAGCAAAGGCCCTGCGCCAGCATGGCTGTTGGTTCCTCTACCTGCCACCCTACTCACCCGATCTGAATCCCATCGAACAGGCCTTCTCGAAACTGAAAGCCCACCTGAGACGCATTGGAGCGAGGACATTCACCGAAGTCTTTGAGGCCATAGGATCAATCTGCGATCTCTACGACCCAACAGAGTGCTGGAACTACTTCAAAGCTGCCGGATATGTCTCAAACTAATCTCGAAACGCTTTAACTGGCGCGTCTCGTCACCCTCATAGGCGCGATCCATGACCATGGCCGCGCCCTGGGGTGGCGATTGCCAGCTTGCCAGCAGGGCGCGGCCCTCGGGGGCATCATGAGCATTTCCGCCAGATTGGCTGAAGGTCAGTGCAAAATGGTCATCTGCAGCAATCAGGTGGACTTTGGTGTTCCAACCGCCACGCGACTTGCCAATCGCTTGGGGGCCGTTTTTTTGGGCGCGCCGGTACCGTCGGGATGCACTTTGACGCTCGTACTGTCGAGGCCCAGACAGTCAACGGAAACACGGATCATATGGTGCTTTTGAAGGGCATCAAACAACCGGCCCAGAACGCCCGCATCAGCCCAACGGCGCATCCGGGTGTAAACCGTGTGCCATTTGCCGAAACGTGGTGGCAAGGCCCGCCACTTGCAACCGTTCTCGGCAACAAAGAGTATGGCGTTGATCACCGTCAGGTTCGAAACCTGCACATTCCCGCGCTGAACAGGCAAGTAGGGCTGGATCAGAGCGTATTGATCTTCTGTTATCTTATTCATAACAGACACTTAGCATAAAACCGCACTAGGTAATAGTGTTAACACGCCCTAGTTCAACCACTCCCCAATGATCGGGAAGTCCTGCCCAGAAATGGCCCGGGCGGAATGGATGCCGGATTGGAAACTGGCCTCCATGAAAGCAAGATAAAGATCGTTGTCGATCCAATCCCCAGTGACGGTCAGGTTATCATAGCCCGTGTCACCGGCCTTTATTCGGTGACTATTGGTGCCCGGCAGTGACAAAGTACAACGTTCCGAAGGGCCGCAATTGGCATGGCAATATTGCGAAGCAAGCCGTGCTTCGCCTTCAGCATCCGACGTGTCCACCATCAGCGACCAGTCGATCACTTTGGGATCATCCGGCAGAGCCGCGTTGGGCCATAACGTCGTGAGACCACCTATGGCAGGCACACGATCGGGATTATGAGATTGGCTTTTGAGGAACTTGATAAAGCTCTCGCGCGCCTGATCATCCATTTGCTTCTGGAACCCTGTTTCGGAGGGCGGGGGCGGATCAGTTGGACCCGGCTGCGCGCCGGTAAAATAGCCGATATTGCGCGGCTCATACCCGTCGGGCCAGGTTTCCTTGTCCAGAACCTGCGTCATGTCAGCCCATGTGTTGAACGGCTCCACAAACAAGCTGAGCAGCGGGCGCGGTGTCTCCCACCCCAGTTCTTCAAGCGATTTGGACATCCAAAGCTGCGCGGCAACGGTCTGGACCGATTTCACGTGGTCAACCATGTCACGCCATTGCGGGGTGTCTGCGTTTTCAACAAGTTCCTCGCACACGAAGCGAACAGCCCCAATTGGGATACCAAAGAGCACTTCGTCATATTCCTTGCCCATATGCAGGACGTGTTTGTTAACTTTTTGGCCGCTGTAATAGCTTTCCAGATCTATCCCTTCGACCGCGCCGGGGTCTTTCATCTGGCTATAATCGGGTTTCTCTGGCCAGCATTCGAGATCGAGGATATCGACGAGAGGTTGATAGCTCAGCGGGCCGTTTTTCAATTCCACCTGCCGGTTCATGGTGATTGAGGCGACGGTTTTGCGGTCTTCGGAGAGGTTCAGGGATTCAACCTTGTGGAAGAACGCAAACTTAACGCCGCGGTCTTTTAGAACCTGATACATAGGCGTGAACACGGTATCCCCCATGCCCGCTTGCATATCCACAGCCGCCTTCGCGTTCCGCGTAGCGGGGAAGATGGTGTCGTATGTGACGCTTGCCTCTACCCCGTGGGCCAGTGCAATC
>NZ_JAAHGK010000984.1:0-2975 GCF_010672505.1 Okeania sp. SIO2B9
TGAGGGAAGAAAGGAGGAAAGTAAAGATAATTTCAGTATTTCTTTAGGTACTGTCGGTACTGTCAGTTCTTAAATTTTATTTCTAACTGACCCGTCCGAACATGATATTAAACCCATAAAGGTAGTCCTGCTGGCGTAATGGTAAATAGGAACAAGCAATGCCTAGTGTGGGCATCCTGCCCGCGAGTAATATTATGTCCGGTTGAATATATAAATAAGTGATATTATGTCCGGTTGAATAATTAGACTTTGCTGGAAGGAAGGCAGCTATGCTGGAGGCAGGAGGCAGAAGGTTTGATCCTATTGTCACCTTAATTTTATACACGCTCCGATGCTACCGGACATGATATGAGTAGGGAGTAGCAGTGCGACCCCGCGACGACGACAGTCGCAAGGGAATGCTGACCAAGAGAGGGAATGTTGACCAACAGAAGAAGAAAAAAGAGATTTGCCCTACAAGTGAAAGGATAATTTTTTTCATCACTAATTATCCGGGGTTGCACATTATGGAATGATATTGCCAAAAATTAGTTTAGACTTTGACTAAAAATAACCATTAATTAATCATTCTGGCAATTGATTAATCCACAATCCAATTCAATCAAAAATCTCAAATCATTCGTCGCTGTGCAACGCCAATTATCCGGACATGATATAAAGGAGCAAGATGCTCCCACTACCGTATATCGTAACAAAAATAATTACAATGCACGACCATGACAATGCACCACCACCCCCATAGATACATCTAAGGTATTATCTGAACTTTTTGCTTTCAACCCGCTCAGGGGTGGTCCTGGATGGTAATGGTGAGGATATATATTTTTTTCTCCCACACTCTCGGTGCTCCCCACACTCCCCATCTCCCTAAATTCCCGGTGTTTCCTTTGCCATGACTATGCACCACCACCCACTCAGGTAGGTACAATATTTACCTTAACTTTCACCCTTTCTTTAATATCAGGCAACTTGACACTCAGTTTCTCAGTATCAAAATCACTGTAGGGTTTGCCATCAATTTCTACAGAGCCAATTTTAATACTACCTGGAGGCAGAATATCTGGCGACACCCGCAGGATATTATCGGGGAAACCACCAGGAATAGGTTTAAAATAAAAATCCATTGGCTGCTTGTTAACCAGGAGATTAGTATAAACAGCAGAAAGGAAACATAGCTCTGTAGAGTGATAACCACTCATGGAGTGAGACCCCTTACCTCGTTCGTTACCACTTGCCAAGAAAGGAATACCATTAGCAAGAACATTGAAATAAACCCCACCATCTTCTGTATCCAGGAACCAAGCATTGTAAAAAGCAGCAGCTTCCCGCGCTAAACGATGATATTCTGGCTCTTTGAGAATTCCGGCGAGAATATAATAAGCTAGAATAGACTGTTCTTGCTGCCACCAAGCTTTGCGGTCGTGCCAAACAAAACGATGGATTTTTTCGTCTTTATCTAATACTCTTTCAACTACATCATACCAACCACCCCGTTGTTGGTCGCTGCCCACTGCTGGCATAAGATCGGCAATTTTCTTGGCCAAATCGACATAAGAATCTTTGGCTTTGAGACTATTCATCCGCATCAAATTCCAGGCAATTTTCATATTGTGACCAACTACTGCCCGGTTTTGCTGCCATCCCCAAGTATGGTCTGGACTCCAGTCTTCAAAGAATTTTTCATTGACAAAGGGAGAGTTCTCGTAGTCTGGGAACCGCTTTTCAATAGTGTCAAAGGTATATTCGAGCATATCAGCATATTCTGGTTTTTCTGTTGCTAACCACAGATTAATTAAATATGCTGGTGCATGGTCTCCCACTGAGTTCCAGTTTTTGGTACCTTTGTTCCGTCCTAATGATTCGCTGAGGGGGTCTAGAGTTATGGGGTCTAGGTGAGAGTAATAACCGCCGCGATCGCTCTTATCCAGGTAGAAGTCGTTGAATAGTTTGATGGTTTTCTCGGTATCGTCCATGATCCGAGGGTCGCCATTGAGTCGATATGTTTGTAATGGACCTGCAAGGGCGTAAATTTGTTCGTAAGCAGGAATAGCATCGTAGTCATCGCCGAATTCTGAAGCGAAGATTTTTTGTTCCCGCTCTCCTTGTACATCAATACCGTGATACCAATAGACAATTCCTTCGTCTAGGTCTACAAACCTCATGTGGTCTCGCAGATATTCGGTACCTTTTTCTGCTGCTTCTAGAAAAGTTTCTTCCCCAGTCATCATGTAGGCAGTCGCCATCCCGTAAACCATCCGGGAAATAGTATCAGTTTCTTGAGAGAAGTTTACCTGAGATTTTGCACCGGATAGACTTAGGGTTGTGCGATAGTTGCGGTAGTCAATTTCTTCGTCGCCAAACTGAGCTTTGACATAAAAATTAGCAAGGGAACGCACCTGGTCTACCCACCAGTTTGGTTTCTCAAAAACGTAGTCCTCTGCTTGGCGACCGACAAATATAATTTGTTTGGCTTCAAATATGGGACTATCTGGGTAGAAGACTCCATAAGTGAATATATACCGACCAGGTACTAACATTGACCGCATAGAACCTGTAGCATCTGGGTATGCTTCATCTAAGTTTTGTACGAGTTTGGCGTAAGAAATCGGACTTAGTCTGGCTTTAAATTCTCTGCCGTCTGTTGTTTTGATACCAAAAATATCTGTTTCTGAGTCGTATTTGGTAACATATCCTGCTATTAGGTCAGAAAAGCTAAATTCTATTTGGGTGCTCATGTTGAATTATTTTTAACTTTGTTTACGAGTTTTTTTTGTATAGAACCCATTAGACATCTAGAAAAAAGGAAGTAGGGAGTAGGGAGAAAGAATTGATAAATAAGAGTGCGACAGTTGATTTGATTTTTTATTAAGGCCGCCGTAGGTAGGGCGATGTACAGGAGTTGTGAAGTCAGGAGATTCAGTTAGAGAATAAGGGAAAAAGGTAGAAAAATTTCTCTACTCTCCTACTCCCCATCA
>NZ_JAAHGK010000985.1:0-2968 GCF_010672505.1 Okeania sp. SIO2B9
TAGATTTTCGAGAGCGGCTCAAAAATCTTCTATTGTCAATTTTAACCCTTCTTGGAGAGGAACACTAGGCTCCCAACCTAAATATTTTTTAGCACGAGTAATATCTGGTTGTCGCTGTTTCGGGTCATCTTGTGGCAGAGGTTTATATGTTATCTCTGCATCTGGGTTAACCATTTGTTGAATTGTTTGAGCTAATTCAAGTATGGTATATTCTCCTGGGTTTCCTATGTTGACTGGTCCAATAAAATCTTGATCCATTAATCGAATAAACCCTTCTACCAAGTCTGACACATAACAGAAACTTCTGGTTTGAGAGCCATCTCCATAAACTGTTAGTGGTGTTCCTTTTAAGGCTTGTGCAATAAAGTTACTCACTACTCGACCGTCATTTTCTAACATTCTTGGCCCATAAGTATTATGAGCAAAAATTCCGTAGCTTCCACCAATAAAATTTTCATAATTTGGTACTGAGAAATCGTACACATAATCATCTATTTCAAATTCCTCAATACTTTCTATTTTTGCCCAGACAATATCACCAGTCCTTTTTGCTGATATTTTCTGCTGAATGTTAGACAAATTCTCAATATTGTTATCTTCTAACCCCTGTACTATTATTTGGTAATTTTGTTCTATTTCTGAGACATTTGCTACTAGCCCAAACTTAGCTAAAATTAATACTAACTTTTCAGCGATCGCCTGACTGCCACTCTTAAATTCAATATTTAAATTTGGTTGATTTTCTACTACATTATTTCCTTCATTCAATCCCTGTAAAAAACTAATTAATTGTTTTTGAGGAAGTTGTAAAACCCAATTAGAAATCTCTTTTTCTTTATTCCCAAAATTCAACCCTTCTCCAATTAGATCGACCAGAATTTTTGACCTAATACTTATAGACCCTTCTATCTTAATTTCACATTGACACTCAAATATTCTTTCTACTACTTCTATTAATTTTGCTAGTTTCTCAGCTCCTCCTTTAAACACCAATTCATTGTCTATGAAACTTCCTTGAGATACATAAAACCCTAATAACCACAAAAATTCTTCTATATTCCCCACCCAATTTTTAATTGCCTTTGAAGATAAATAGCAAATTTTTTCTTTTTTGGATAGAGGAAGTTCTAAATATTCCCATAGATGCAAAGGAATTTTATTTTTTGCTTCGTAGCTTTTCAGTATTGAATAAAGTTGTTCGGGATTAACACCTTTTGCCAATAAATACTCACGAATTTTATCTCCATATTTTTCTATATAGGAGATTGTCTCTTCACTTTCCAGAAATATTTCTTCTTGAATACAAATTTTATCTGTAATGTAGAATGGTTGTAAAGGTTGCTCCAAAAAGCTGATATAATTAGGAACTCCTATTTCATCTCCCACCTTTAGTTCATTTCCGAAAGCTGCTTGAGGTCGATCGTTATTATTCCTAGTAAATAAACTATGGTCTTCAGTAATTTTTATCTGCTTACCCCAGACAGTTTTTATCTGATAACCCTTCTTCTTAACATGATGTTTCCAAATTGCAGAAATTGGTTTAATTACTGTCTTGGAATTTTCATCAAAACAAGGCACCGATACATTAGATATATCTCCATTAATTCTGTCATAACATTCAGCAAAGCTTTCATAATAGAGTTCTTTACCAATGTAATAAAGTACCTTTTGGTCTCCAGTCAAACTGTTAAAAATTCTGACTACTCTAATATCAACATTATTTTGACGATGGTAATCAAATGCCAAAGTTTCTGCTACTCGCTTCCCCTCGTCGTAACACGATCTAATACCAATACAATTAACATTACCTCTATACTCTTCTGTTTGAGGATGTACATCTGGGTCTCCATATACCTCAGATGTGGAAGCCAAAAAGAATCTTGCTTTTACCCTTTTTGCTAACCCCAACATATTCAATGTCCCCATCACATTTGTTTTAATTGTCTTGACAGGGTTGTACTGATAATGTATAGGACTGGCAGGACAAGCTAGATGATAAATTTGATCCGCTTCCAATCTAATAGGTTCAGTAATATCGTGGCGAACTAACTCAAAATAAGGATGATTCAACCACTTTAAAATATTGCGCTTAGTTCCTGTGTAAAAATTATCAAGACAGATGACTTCATGGCCTTTTTCCATTAATCTATCGATGAGATGAGAACCAAGAAAACCCGCACCACCTGTTACTAATATTCTCATTGTTTCCACTATCAAGGACTGTAATTTGCTGTGGTTTGCAACAAATAATTGAATAACCACATCAAATCTGATCATACACTAACAAAGTATGCGCCTGAAACATATTAGCACAGAAAGTGTATCGAATCTCTAAAAAACAACTTAGTTAAGGTATTAATCTAATCGCAGCACTGCCATAAAAGCTTCTTGTGGCACATCAACTGTACCTAATGACTTCATTCGTTTTTTACCTTTTGCCTGTTTTTGCAGTAATTTTTTCTTACGGCTAATATCCCCACCATAACATTTAGCTAAAACATCTTTCCGTAAAGCAGGAATATGTTCACTAGCAATAACTTTAGAACCAATAGATGCTTGAATTGGTACTTTAAATTGATGGCGAGGAATTAATTCTTTAAGTTTTTCTGTCAAAGCACGACCTACTCCATAAGCTTTATCGCGATGTACAATTACAGCTAAAGCATCTACTGGTTCAGCGTTAATCATAATATCTAGCTTCACCAGAGGATTTTCACGATACCCTATGAGTTGATATTCCATACTTGCATAACCACGAGACCGAGATTTCATTTGGTCAAAAAAGTCTGTTACTACTTCTGCCAAAGGAATTTCATATACTAAAGTTGTTCTACCCTTAGTTAGATACTTCATATCCTTAAATATCCCACGTCGTGATTGACCCAACTCCATTAATGTCCCTACATATTCTTCTGGAGTAATCATTTCTACCTGGACATAAGGTTCTTCCATTTTTTCTCGGTGATTA
>NZ_JAAHGK010000986.1:0-2966 GCF_010672505.1 Okeania sp. SIO2B9
TAAAAAAAATCCTTGTAGAGATAATCATTAAAAATAACTATCTCTACAAGGAACGATCAAAATTTGATATTGACAATAGAGGGATCGATTTTAGGCAGATTTTAATACCTAACTAGCGACATATTCCCGCACCTTAGCTTGACGACGACGCAAATGGGCCAGAGCTTGATGTTCTAGTTGACGGACTCGCTCGCGACTAAGTTGTAGTCTCTCTCCCACTTTAGCCAAGGACATTTCTCTACCATCCTCAAGACCAAAACGTAATATTAATACACGACGTTGTTGATCGGTCAATTCTCCTAGTAGAGTATTTAAGTCTTGGCGCAACAACTCACGAGTAATATAGTCATCTGGAGAAGATGCTTCGTCCTCTAAAAGTTCTTGCAGTTCAGTGTCCTGATTATCTCCTACTCGTAAATCCAACGATATGGGATGGCGGGCCATCAAGAGATATTCTCTAATTTGAGAAGGTTCTAGGTCTAAAGCTTCAGCAATTTCAGAAGGAGTTGGGGTACGACCCAAACTTTGAATTAGTTCTCTCTGAACTCTTTTGATTTTGTTGAGCTTTTCAGTAATGTGAATAGGTAAGCGAATAGTACGAGCTTGTTGTGCGATCGCTCTGGTAATTGCTTGACGTATCCACCAGTAAGCATAAGTAGAAAATTTGTAACCTCGCATGGGGTCAAATTTTTCGACTCCTCGCTCTAAACCTAAAGTACCTTCTTGAATAAGATCCAAGAATTCCATATTTCGTTTTTGGTACTTTTTAGCGATCGCTACTACTAAGCGAAGGTTAGCTTCAATCATTTTTTGCTTGGCACGGCGACCATGCTTTATTGTTTGGTTTAGTGCTTCTTCACTTAACTGTAAAAATTCTGCCCATTCTTCCTGAGTTGCTGCTCTGTCTAGCTTCTCCTCTAATTTTTCCTTTGACTCCAAAAGTTGCATCATGTACTTAACTTTCTTGCCATACACAATTTCTTCCTCACGAGTCAGAAGTGGTACACGGCCAATCTCATGTAGATAAGTACGAACTGTATCCATTGAGGAGTAGGAGCGAGGACTTGATTTGCTTGTCTTTTGAGTTTTCTTCTTTTCTTGATTTAGTGTTGACATTTTTCATAAACTCCTTATTTTAAATATCGCAGTAGTTATTGTGTGTTCCTACAATGGGAAGAATTTGAGATACAACTACATGAGAATAGGCTTTCCCATCCCTACACATATGCCATCAAGTGGTCATTTCAGTTATCAGTTAGCTTCCTGGGTCGGAGCTGCGGACTTCAGTACCTCTACAATCAGGAGGCTTGAGATCGGGAATATTCTCTTTTCTCTTGGTCGATTCGCTGAATGGACTTATAAGGGAAATTTTATTTTTACATTATTTACATTGACAATAATTATACTTTATTTCCTCTATTAAAGTAAACTCAGTATGAGTCCGCTTTTCTTCTTTGTAATACAAATCTAGAGTAAATTTAAAGGCGAAATGTTCATCTTAATAAGTAGAAATTTTAATTTGTCCTTAAAACTACTAGTAGATTAGATTAACTGCAATCTATCCTTAACCATTTCCGCAAAACTTTGGTAATATTATTATTTAAGTTATTTCTCATACATCGATAATGGCTCAACCAGCTCCTAACAGGCAACTCTCAGAACATAGAGATAACCGAACTATTCTCCGCATTTGACAAAAGGCAATCATAATTCGTCTGTTTGTACCTTTTATTAGCATCTCTTGAGAAATACCACCTAAAAACTATAGATTTTTTAACTATAATTATTCTCTAATTATGTATTACATTATAGCACAAAAAGCTGATTTTTGCATCAATCAAAAAAGATAACTTAGCTTTGATTGAGTTATGGCGGTTTTCACATAGATAGACTATAGTGGCCAAAGCATTTTTCTACTCCCTCTCTTGGTCGCCGTTCCCATGGCGTTTGCTAGCGCACAACTACGTTAACGCTTAACGTCCTGGAGGGACAGGAGACCTCACCGGGTTCCTACCGCTTGTGTCTGTCGCCGACGCGGGGCAGCACCGCTATATCATGTCCGGTTGAACAGTTATAAATAAATGACAGAGGAGTCAGGAGGTAAGAAAGAAGCAATAAAGAAGAAGAAAAAAAGAATAAAGAGGAGGAAAAGGAGAAAGTTTTTTTATCACTAATTATCCGGACATGATATTACTCACTACTCCCGATTGCAAAAAGAATTTTGTAGTCTACATTAAATTATCCGGACATGATATTACTCACTACTCCCGCTTGCAAAAAGAATTTTGTAGTCTACATTAAATGAAAAATGCTGTAACTTTTTTGTGCTCTTTTGACTCTATTGTCATGTAGGCCATATTGGGTGTAGATTTGAGAGCGAGAATTAATTCATCGAACCTTGCTCTATCAATTTAAATCCTGCAACATTTCCTGATAGGTAATAATTTTCAACGGGACACAATATTACTGTGCCTCTAAAAAGTCGATCTTTATCCTTATGCTTTATGGATTTAATATCAAATCCTGCAGCATTGGTATAAATTCGTTAGGTGATAGGAGTCGCCTCTTCAGGAGGGATAAAGATAAAACAAGATTTAGTAACATTTGAAGATGGACATTTTTTTATGCCTAACTTAATATAATACCTCACACCTCACCGGTGGTGCCAATGGGATTTGTGGGCTTAAAATTCCCATTGACTGCTTACAGACTACTGTAGATTCCCCTAGGAACGGCTTCTAAGTGACTATTGACTACTTCTTTCTACTTCCTCAATGATGATTTTTAGTATAGCAATAGACAGATAGGTTAGGACTTATACTGATAATGGTCTTTAGACAGGGAAATATTTTTCCTACTGTTTCCTGTTCCCAGATCCGGTGTTTCCTGCTTTTTTTAGAAAAAGCTTCCTCCATTAGGAAACTCATTGATTGGCGGATCTCCTGCAACAATTGGATCGCCTACAG
>NZ_JAAHGK010000987.1:0-2960 GCF_010672505.1 Okeania sp. SIO2B9
GTCATATCATGTCCGGTAGCATCGGTATTGTATAGCAAAGGTAGGCAACACCGATGCTACCGGACATGATATGACTTCTGACTTGCGCGTAGCGCTATAGTAGTGGTGTATGGTGGCTAAAATGCTCACCATACCTTTACCAAAATCATCAAATGCACCACTACCAACCAAATCAATTTAGACCAAACTAGAGATTTATACAAAAGAAAAATCACTGCTATTCAAATCCATATCTACAACATTATTGACAATACCAATCAAATCATCATTATTGTAAATAGCAGTTCCTTTTGGCAATCCAGGAACATTTTCTTCTAATGTATAGTCACCACTACTTCCAGATAGTTGAATTCGATCGCCTTGACCACTATTGAAAGTATCAATCCGAGCATAATCGTTGACACCATTTCCAGTGTAGTAAACTTGACTACTATCGCCTAAGATAAATAGATCGGCATCAGCATTGCCCCGCAAAATATCTATCTCATTATAACCAGGTTGAGCAGAAGTTATGTCTACTCCTGTAAGAGTATCCATACCTCTTCCACCATTGAGGATATCGTTATCAGAACCACCATTGAGGATATCGTTACCAGAACCACCATTAATTTCGTCATTTCCACTGTCGCCATTGAGCAGATCGTCACCTTTCCGTCCAATAATTAAATCATTGCCACCTTCACCGTAGATCGCATCATTATCTACTGTGCCACGTAGATTATCGTTGTTGTCACTTCCATAGATAGTATTGAAGTTATCTGGTTCAGTGGGAGTCTCATCCACATTACTTACATTAATAGTTAACTGTTGCTCGAAACTTTCACCCCCAGCATCAGTAGTTCGCACAGTAATATTATGATTCGCATCACTTTCAAAATCCAACCCAGAACCATCAGCAACTACTATTTGGTCTCCATCTAGAGCAAAACGACCATTAGCATTATCTAACAATTGATAACTGTGAGTATCCCCAGCATCAGGGTCAGAAGTAGTTAAGTTACCTACCACTGTATTATTTAGTATTTTCGGCAATAGTATCGTTATCTATTTCTACTGCGGTGGGAGGATTATTGGTGGGAGTAGATGGAGGTAAGTTGTCGCTAACTACATCTTGTTTGACGTTTTCGGAACCAACAGTAACTTGATAAGTTGCTGTATCATCTGCCTGACCATCCCCATCAAGATCCCCAGAGAAGGTAACATCGTAAGTCGCATTTGGACTTACATCTAAACTATAACCACCTGCATCCCAAGTAGTAGTTGTGAAAGTATTAGCACTATTGGCAGTATCAACTGCTGTAACTGTTATGCCGCCTATTCCTTCACCGACTGTATAGAAGTCGTCATCAGTAACTGCATCAGTGTAGGCAACACCTGTGATAAATGGACCATCGTTATTACGGCCAAACTTTTGGGTAGTCATCACTACATCAGTGTAAGTTGTCCCGTTCCAAGTATACGTCGTTGCTTGTAATGAAGAAATTCCGATTGCCTCAAAGCTAGCATTCATAAGATTTTCACGATGACCTGGACTTATGAATAGATCTTTGTGGTTTTCCTCCACAAGACCGGTGAAGTCGGAAATACCGGAAGCTAGTGGTGAATCAAAACTGATATTTTCCCCAGCACCAAACCATTGGTACCCCGCATTCGTCATACGTTCCCAGAATTGTGTACCATTTTCTCCTGTGTGGCTAAATTCGTTGTTATCTAGCATCCATTGACTGTGTTCGTTAGCAGCAGTATTGAGGTTGAGATTAAATGCTAGAGGTTGTTTGGCATCAGTGGAGATTGTATCTTGTGCGAGTCCTTCATTTAGATCAATATTATAGTGATCTGCTTCTGCAGCAGGGTCTTGGCGACCTCTGTTGATCAATTCGAGCATATATTGGTCTTGGGCGGAAGGAAGTGTAGTAGCCATAGTTTGTTTTGTTGTAAATTTAAAGGACAGTAATTGAAAAATAGGGATGATTTCCCTTGTAAATTCAGGTTTTTAGTAATTAAATATTGCTCGAAAAATCAGCAAAATCATGTAGTTTAAATTCATAATTAATTGAAATAATTTAACTACTTGTTTTGTGTTTTAAGAACAAGAAATTATTTAATTTTCTATCTAGATCTACATGGAACTTTGTAGATTTCCGGGAGCAATTTTGCAATATAAAAAAGTTAGTATATTTGTCTTAAGTCAAAACACTTTCCTTAATTTTTTTTAAGCTAAAAATCGTATTTTTAGCGATATTACCGTCGGATATCCTTAAGGATATTGTTAGTCGTTCTATTTAATTAACACAAAAAAATATTAATAAAAAAAAGTAATTACTTCTAATGAGGTTGCACTCAAAAAAGGAGTAATTACTTAAGGTAGGATATTTAATTGAAAATAACTAGGATTAGGAGAAAAATTAAATCAGTAAAATTTCAAGGAAAGTCAAGTTTAAAAAGAGAAAAAATAGTAGTTTTATAAATCAGATAAAAGCTTAAATCACCATTCCCTCTCCTATAGGATTAACCCTTTCCTAATTAACATCCTAGAAAATACTTACATTTTTACTTCCAAAGCTCTCAATTTTAGGAACTCAGTATTAACTCCAGACTCACGAGTTAAAGCTATTTTGCCTGTCCTAGCAATTTCACGGATACCATATTTAGCAAGCA
Organism: Okeania sp. SIO2B9; assembly: GCF_010672505.1. Taxonomy (NCBI): domain Bacteria; kingdom Bacillati; phylum Cyanobacteriota; class Cyanophyceae; order Oscillatoriales; family Microcoleaceae; genus Okeania; species Okeania sp. SIO2B9. The sequence continues at coordinate 2,659 of NZ_JAAHGK010000987.1, forward strand.
TTTGGACAATGGCAACCATTTTTCCTGGGTCTCCTACTACTTCAATAGTTAATGAGTCGTCACCTAAGTCTACCACCCGCGCCCGAAAAATATTTGCAATTTCAACCACTTCCGATCGCATATTTGTAGTAGCATTAATCTTGAGTAACATTAACTCTCGTTCCACACAGGGAATAGCAGTAATATCTTGTACTTTCAAAACATTAATCAACTTATATAGTTGTTTGGTCAACTGTTCGATCACATGGTCGTCCCCAGGCACCACCATTGTAATTCGAGAAACACCAGATTGTTCTGCTGGG
>NZ_JAAHGK010000988.1:0-2956 GCF_010672505.1 Okeania sp. SIO2B9
ATAGGAGTTATTCAGTATTGACTTTGACAGAAATTGCTCAAACTTTATATGAGTCTAGTAAGATTAATTCTGAGCAATTTTATATCCTGAAAATTCATCATTAAAATATAGGAAATATTTTAGATAATTACAATGAAAAAGTTTTTTTTGACAATATTTATTAGTAGTTTTTTATCTGTCTTTAATCTACAAATTAAACCGGCTATAGCTAATAGAATTACCAATGCTGATTATGAAAACTTAAAAATTGGCATGACCTATCAAGAAGTCAAACAAATCTTGGGAAGAGAAGGTGAAATTTATACAAAATATAATAGTCCGACAATTGACGAATTTGGCGTAGCGTATCGCTGGTTAAATAATGATAATACAGGTATAGTTGCCATATTTAATTCAGAGAATAAACTGATTAAATTATCTGCTCAAAATTTGAACGCGACTAACTTTGGAGTTAATCGAGAACCTCCTGTAGTTACCAGTACAGATTTTGAAAATATTAAAGTTGGGATGACTTATGATGAAGTGAGAGAAATTATTGGTAGTGAAGGAATAAAACAACCAACAAGAGATAATCCTTTAACTAATTCTAATACTGTTACATATAATTGGGTGAATCCTGATGGTACAAGCATGAGTATAATTTTTGATTCTAATCAGAAAGTGGTTACTATTCGGACTAAAAATATGAATACTTATAATTTTGGTAATCCTTTCTGGAATCAACCCAAACCAGTTTATTCAATTACGCGACAAAAATATGAAAAATTGCAGCTAGGAATGACATACCGAGAAATAAGAAATATTCTTGGAGCAGAGGGAGAAATAGACCCCGAATTTGACTCAGAAGCTTTTGTACAATCAAGAGAAGCAAGAGAAATGCAAATTAATAATACTCTTGGTAGACAACAAGAAGTTACATCAGATGAATCACAAGCAGAAAATCAAATTAAGGGTGCTTATGAATGGAAAAATCCTGATGATACAGGCATAAAAATAGTCTTTAATATGCAAGACCAAGCAGTTGCTATATATACTTCTGGTTTAGATGTAGGACTTCCTTACAAATAGACACGGGGACGCGGAGACACGGAGACACCGGGATGGAGGCTTTTAATTTATTATTAAAAGTGGACTTTTCACCGAAAAATTATTGTGGTTTAAAGCCTCCCCTTTTAAGGGGATAATAAAGAAAATTTTTCCTTTGAGTCAATCCTCTTCTTTTAAAGGAGAGGTAATTATTAATTATTAATTTTTGAACAGATTTATATAGCGTTTTCAAATGAGATGTCAAACAAGAGCTAGTTATTTACTAACAGTAAAAAGTTCGGCAAACCTTCTTACCTGTTGCCTGTTGCCTGTTGCCTGTTGCCTAAAAGCAACCATGTTTTTTACGCAACTCAAATGAAATTACTATATATGTATGAAAATCAAGAATGGCTCGGTTTAATGATTGGAAATACCCGGTTACACTGGGGGTATTTTGTGGGTGCAATACTTCAGAAAACCTGGGATATAGACCGGATTCACAAATGGGAAATTGAGGAAAATATTAATGTGGAAATAGTAGTCAGAAAACTACTAAAAAATACATTAGAAACTCAGAATATAAAGTTAAATCATCAGATGCCTTTATTAATAGCATCAGTAGTTCCTCAACAAACAGTACTTTGGGAAACTTATCCTTGGTCTGATATGATTACTTTAGAAAAACTCCCACTACAAGGACTTTATCCTACTTTGGGAATAGATAGAGCTTTAGCAGTTTTGGGTGCAGGCACAAAGTTAGGTTGGCCTGTGCTAGTCATAGATGCTGGTACTGCAATTACTTTTACTGGTGCTGATGTCCAAAAAAAAATAGTGGGGGGGTCTATTTTACCAGGGTTAAGGTTGCAATTATCATCTTTGATAGCAGGAACAGCTATGTTACCTTTGGTCGATATACCGATAGAGTTACCTCCACGGTGGGCAAAAGAAACAGCAACAGCCATTCAAAGTGGGATAATATATACAGTATTAGCAGGTATAAAAGATTATATCGTCGCCTGGCGAGAAGAATTTCCTGAAGGACAAATAGTGCTGACAGGAGGCGATCGCATCTTATTATTAACTCATTTGACAAAACTTTTTCCTGAGTTAGGTGCAACTATCATTGATGCACCGGAAGTAATTTTTTGGGGTATAGCAAAAATTTGGCATCAAATATACTAACTTAAGATCTGAATAAGATCTGAAAATGTGGCGTTGCTGAAGAGCGTGTATGATATTAATCTTAATTACTTAGGAGTCAACCCACCCCTAACCTCTTCCAGGAGGGGAAGTTACCGAGTCAGGAGGGAACAAAGAAGAAGAAACAGGAGTAGAAGGAGAAAGTTTTTTGCTCGCCCTCTTATCCGGAGATGATATCTATCATACCTCAAATCAGCAACGCCGAAAATGTAAAAATAAATATAAGTAATTTGCTGAATAATACTATGTCTGAATAATTAAGTATAATAAAAATGTTCTATTGAAGCGATGTTGAAGGAATATCCCAAATTTCTGCTCCGTTTCCAGTGTTCGACCTTGAACTTACACCTACGACTTACCACCTAAGAAATTTATTATAACTAATTATTCAGACATAATATAACAGCTTATTGTAAAATAATTTATCAGGTAATATTGCCCTTACTTTCTCAATAGCAGGAGAATATTTTAGTCCACTTATCAAATCAAAGGAATAAACAAAAGATGACAAGTTCGGAAACCCTTGATTCTCAGTTAAACATCAAAGCCGATAATTATAAATCTCCACCATCGATCCCTGGTATCTTATCATTTTTGAGAATACTTGAATATCTATCTTTTGCAACTACTATTGGCTCAGGAATTAGTGTTTATTTCTTTCGAGAGCTGATTCAATTGCCGATAGTTTTAGTAGTTTCTATTGCTCTGTTTATTTTTTTGTATCTCCTAA
>NZ_JAAHGK010000989.1:0-2952 GCF_010672505.1 Okeania sp. SIO2B9
TGTTCGAGCAGCCACAGCCCGGGCAGCGAGACCGCGATGGCCGAGCCCATGAACCAGAAGACGTCGAACTCGTCGAGCCGAAGCATGGCGTGGATCGTGTCGTACTCGTGCAGGTTGGATGCCGCCAACACGCCACCGAAGGCCATGCCGAAGAGCAGGCCGAGCAGGTTCATCCGACGATCGCGTGTCACAGCGCACCCCCGGTCAGGACCCGCAGGACAAAGGTGGTGGCGATCGCTGTGGTCATGAACGTTGCGGTGACCGCCACGCTGGCCGGCGATCGTTGGGCCGTGCCGCACATCCCGTGGCCCGAGGTGCAGCCACCGGCGACCGCCGTACTCAATTTACATAGATAGGGGCACAATTAATACTGTACCCCTACTCTCCAGTTTGCCCATTATTAAGCAGTTGCATTTACAGAAGTTCTAGGAAAGACTAGACCTAGATAACTTCTGACAAATATGATTTGATTTGATTAATTTTAGGCAGAAAAGGAACTACCACAGCCACAGGTTTGAGTTGCATTAGGATTACTAAATTGAAACCCACCCCCAATTAAAGCATTACTATAGTCGAGTACTAAACCGTAGAGATATAGAATACTCTTGCGATCGCAAACTACCTTAAATCCATCATAATCATAAACTTCATCATCTTCTCTAATAGTATTAGGGTCAGCAAAATCCATCATGTAGGACATTCCAGAACATCCACCTTGACGCACCCCTACTCTGAGGCACAGGTCTTTCCCTTCTTTCTCTCTTAGAGAATTAACCTGAGCTAAAGCAGCTTCGCTCATCATGATACCTTTTTGCTGAGACTGAGTAGCTTGTGTCATTTTTATTTCTAGCTCCTTGTACTATTGCTCTAAAATAGTAATTCCTTACTATTTATATATTCTATTTCATATTTATATTTCTAGATAAAGATTGTAACTATACTTTTTGAATAGTATCCTCAGTCAAAAATCATCATTTTTTTAAATCTGGCCTTATTGTGGTTTAATATCTTAATATATGGGTGCCAAAAACTTAAAGACTGTCGTTAATAATGTTAAAATTATTAAAATTATAGATAGAGAATTATATAGTAAGTCTATATATTTTTATGTTAATTATGATTCATCGCTCAATTGATCCGAGCAGTCATTAAGATAGTAGAAAATAAAATTCCCGTCACATTAGCAAAGCTGTATAGAGAAAAATGTATATCAAAGTACATGAAGAATATGGCTTAATGCAACAAGTAAAGAATATTTACCGATTGCTTCACTTTCACAGGCTTAGTCTATGGCAGCTCTTAATCCTTCAACAATTCGTAGGTTACAAAAATTACAACAAGTTCCAAGTGTGTGGGAAGGCGATCGTCGCCCTATATACTCAGACTCAAGCTCTAACCCAGAGTTAGAGTCAGAAACAACAAATGAATGTATTATTTGGGTCGATGGCTCCCATGGAATGGTACGAGCAATGGACATGGTGACATCAGAAATTGGCCCAGAAGCAATTGTTCGGACACTGCTGCGAGCAATGGAAAATCCTCAAAGTCCAGCTCCAACAATTAGACCTCAAAAAATAGTAGTCAAAGACCGAGAAATTCAATTTTTTCTGAGGGGAGTTTTACAAGACCTAGGAATTACCATTGATTATGTCCCGGATTTACCTCTAATTGATGAAATATTTCAAGGACTACAGGAAGTAGCAGAAAATCGTCCTCCTAACTTACCTCCTGACTATGCGGAAGCTTTACTTGAAAAAGCATATCAAGTTTGGGACGATGCACCATGGGAAATATTAGGAGAACATCAAATTATTTCCATAGAACTTAATCAATGGGATATCAAAAATCTCTACATCTGCGTCTTAGGTAAGTTGGGTATGGATTATGGCATCTTACTATATCGTTCTTTAGATTCTCTCAAAAGGTTTCGGCAACGAGTAGCTTATGAAAAATCTTTTGAAAATTTAGAGGAAGCTTTTTTGGGACAAGATTGTTTGTTTGTCACTTACGATCACCTTCAAGAAGAAGAGGCAGATGATGAGAGTGAGAATATCGACCTCCAAAATTTATCTGCATCAGAAATTCAGCCCAATTTTGGTAATCTACATCCTTTAGAAGGTTTAAGGTCTGTTCTATATGAAGAGGAAGCAGTTACCACATTAGTGGCAATAGAAGCACTCCATCGTTTTTTACGCTCTTGTCGCAAAAAGATGACAGGTAATAAGTTTCCTAGTATCAATAGTCGCTACCGTATCCCTATACCAGAATCTGAACAAATAATTTCAGTCAAAGTGGCCACTATGCCAGAAGTGGCAGAAGAATTATATGAAATGGCTACCGAGGCCGATCTTGAAGGAGATGAAGAATTAGAAATTGAAATGCCCATGCTGAAGAATGATTTGGTCCCGGCCAATTCTTTCTTAAGTTTAGGAATGGTACCTTGGGATACAGTGGCATATCTACGAGACAATACTAAACTACACCAGGCAGCAGAAGTAGATCTTAAATTATTAGGAGAAGGTTTACCAATAGTTTTGATTCAAACTTCTCTGCCAAAAGCAACTAAATTGATAGATGATTTACAAGAAGCTCAAGGACTTCATGGTATCGGGTTTAATATAGGAGAAGATCCCATGGAAGAAACAAGCTACGATTTGGGCATATTTAAAACTTATGATGGTGTGCTTCATTTATTTGGTGAATTTGTGCAGAATGACCCAGTACACAAGAAAGCTAAACAAAAATGGGACAAGCGTTGCCAAGCTACTGATGGTTGGTGTGGTTTAATTATTGCCAGGGGTATTACAGGTGCTTCTCGTGGTCAACCAGATTTTAAGGATATGATGGCTTTGTTTGAAGTGCGCTTTCTCTCTACTAAAGAATTGGGGATAGGGCCATTACAATTAATGCCAATATCTTTGTGAAGAAGGAAGAAGAGATAACTAAGAAGAA
>NZ_JAAHGK010000099.1:0-10137 GCF_010672505.1 Okeania sp. SIO2B9
TAAGAGGTGTAGATTTGAAAAAGTTTTTGTAAGCAGAAAAAATAATAATCTAATTGAAAAACTCATCTAAAAAGATGATAAATCATATTAATTAAAATTTCAGACATACTCTAAGACCGAGAAAATCAAAAAACTAAGTGCTAATGACAAATTACAATATTATTCGCTAGGGCCTTCTAATATTTCTTGTACTTCATTATTAGTTTTGCCTAAAATTCTTGCTATAGGTCCTACTAAGTTTGTATCTACTGCTTTGCCTGCATAAATATCTTTGAGTTGCTCAGGAGAAATTTTATGAATATCACAAAATTTAATAAACTCATGGCCACTAACCTGCAGTTGTTCTTGCCTTTCTCGCAACAAGAGGGCTACCGCTCTTGGTCCATATTTAGGTCGTTCAGCCAGAGCTATATATTTCTGCATTAAGTCATTGACTCTACTTCTTTTTCCTCCCACCCTTCGCAGTAAATCTAGACAAGCTAGCCTTAAAGCTTTGTGTAGCCTTTCCTGCTCATTCATAACTTCTAGAATTTCTTCGGCATATTCAGGTTTACAAATGCCCACTAATTCTCCATCATTTAAAATTGGCACATAGAAACCCATTCCACATTCCCAAGATAATTCTTCATTGGTAGTCATGCCCAAATCTCCTACTTTTCTTTAATTTGCTAGAATTAGAATACTTTACTACGTTATATCAAATTCATTTCTGAGCTGCATAGAATAATATACAACCCATATTCCGCACCACAAAATGTAGTATAGAAGAAGGAGTCAGGAGTCAGAATTTACGAGAAAATCATAGCTACAGTGATTGAGTAAACAATCAAGCAAGTATTTATGATTAATTATTTACTCGGGATTTGATGAACGAAAAAAGTAATTGAGATGATTTGCATAGTATGAATACCTACCAAGCTACAGATTTTTATAATACTTTTAATGTTACAAATCGAAGTGCGGAATGTGGGATACAAGACTTATGGCGTTGCACAGTGACAAATGATTTTAGATTTTTGATGAACAATATTTTGGGTTTGAGAATTGCTAAAATGATTAATATTAGGTTTTTTACTCAAAATCTAAACTAATTTTTGGCAATATCATTCCATAATGTGCAAACCCAGACTTATATAATGTTCGGACGGGTCAGTTATAAATATGGTTTGCTGATTAAATCTCAAAACATTGACAGATAAAGGCTTTAGTCTTTTTATTGTCGAAAAAATTGCCTGGTTTTCAGTGCCTCAAGCTCATGCTTATGAGCATTTTGAGCAGACAAGGGCAGAAAAATCAAGGGACAAAACATCCAACTACCTCCTCTATAATTCCCATTTCTCCTGACTCAGTCCTCCCTTGACCATGCATACTTTTTCAGCAAACCCTAAATAAAATTGGTGTTGCTGAAATTTAATGGTAAGTAGCTGAAGGTAAAATTGAAAAACTTATGTTTTACATAGCTAAAAGTCTTATACTATCAGCTTTTTATCCCCCATATTGCCTGTTCCTGCGCACAGCGCTATACTTGCTAATATAAGCATATTTTATAAAAAAAACGAGAACTTTGTCCTCGCTTTTTGAGTGATATTGATATTATGTGAATAAGTCCATTTCACAAAATGTCAATTAGACTGACATTGGAGTAGATGTGGATGCTGCCAACTCTTGCAAACGTTCCTGCTGGTCTTGGGTAATACAAGCTTGAATTACATTTTCTATATCTCCCTCAAGAAGAGGTGCAAGGGAAAAGTTCTGACTCAAGCGATGATCTGTCACCCTATTATCTTTATAGTTATAAGTCCGAATTTTTTCTGAGCGGGAACCAGTACCTACTTGCGATCGCCTCATCGAACTAACTTCTTGTTGTTGCTCTTGTAGCTTAATCTCATAAAGTTTAGCTCGTAAAATTTGCATTGCCCTCTCTCTGTTTTGTAGCTGACTGCGCTCCTGAGTACAGAAAATTCTAATTCCTGTGGGTTTATGAAATAAATCCACAGCAGTTTCCACCTTGTTCACATTTTGTCCACCTGCTCCACCAGAACGAGCCGTTGTTAGTTCAATATCTTTTGCATCTATTTCCACTTCTACATCATCCACTTCTGGCATAATGGCCACCGTTGCTGTTGAAGTATGTACCCTCCCACCTGCTTCTGTCACTGGAACTCTTTGAACCCGATGAACTCCTGCTTCAAACTTCAGCTTACTATAAACCTGTTCTCCCTTAATCTCTAAAATTGCTTCTTTAAAACCTCCCATATCTGCTAAAGATTCACTCAGTAAACTCACCTTCCATTTTTGAGTTTCTGAGTAACGGGAGTACATTCTCACCAGATCCCCTGCCCAAATACTAGCTTCATCCCCTCCTGTACCAGCTCTAATCTCCAACATAATATTCTTATCATCGTTGGGGTCTCGTGGTAGTAGGGCAATTTTCATTTGAATTTCCAGAGATTCCAGCTTGGCTTCCAATTCCTCTACTTCCATTCTGGCCATCTCTTCCATTTCTTGGTCGCCACCAGCTTCTTTCAAGATTTCCTTAGCATCCGCTAATTCTTGCTGACTATTTTTCCACTCTTCATAAGTATTTACCACCTCTTCTAATGAGGAGCGTGCCTTAGCTACTTTTTGGAACTCAGTTGGATCTTTTGCAATATCTGGATCTGCTAAACGTAGAGTTAATTCATTGTAAGTTTGCTCAACGGATTTTAATTTTTCTAGTAAATATGTTTCAGCCATTGTCAGTTGTCCCTTGTCTTAATTAGTATTTTATTTATGGGGAATTTTTGTGAGATGTTGATGTTAATTGTTGTCCATAAAATATTACAGACAACTAATTAAGGACAATTGACATTCCAGCTATTTTTTATCTTTACTCTTCTTAGATTTAGAGCTTTTCCCTCCATCTTTTTTACTATACTTACGCATAAATCTCTCAACTCTTCCTTCAGTATCAATAATTTTCTGAGTACCTGTAAAAAAGGGATGATTTCCCGACCAAACATCAACATTAATCTCTGGTTTTGTAGAACCAATTGTCATTACTACTTCACCATTGCAGTAAACTTTGGCTTCTGGATACCACTCAGGATGAATTCCAGCTTTAGGCATTTTCTTTACTCTACTTAAAATTACAAATATTTTTTCTATACAATATCTTAGCTTATTGCACTGAATTGACAAAGCTAATTTTGTGCATTCAATTGTTGGGTTGGGGGCGGGTTCATCTAAATAATTTGTAACACCATTAACTTAATGCAGAACCCGCCCCTACTACACTATTGCAAAATTTTAGATGTGTCATACCAATTTTATAAATTTTTGCTACAAATATTTGGACTGTTTCGAGTAGTCAATAGTCAATAGTCAGTAGAAGTAGCTTTTATTCTCATTTTTTGCCATGAAAAAATCTATTATAGTAAATTTGCATCTGACTTAAATTACTTTAGTTGACTAAACTATTCGTAACATTCTTTTTTCAAATTGGTATCACACCACTAGGGCCTGTCATCAATTAGAACTATAAGCTTTGTGAGTCAAGGTTTTTAGCGCCTGTAGTCTTTCCCAGCCAAAAGTTCAAAACTCTTGCTACATAGTACTTTCAGATTTAATTGATGACACGCCCTACTATAGCGCTATTGAAAATTTTATCAAAAGACATCTGGTGAAAATCAAAAATCAAATCAATTCTTATCCATAAATTATCAATTATTTCTCCCTGTTCCCTGTTCCCTGTTCCCTGTTCCCTCTTTTGGTGGAGATGTCTAAAGTTTTTGCCAATTATCATCAATCTTGTAACAATTGGCAATTTTTCAGTATATCATCGTTTAGAATATTGAGGTGCTTTACGAGCTTTGCGTAAACCATACTTTTTCCGTTCTTTTGCCCGGGGGTCGCGAGTCAAATATCCTTCTGTCTTGAGAGGTTTACGATTATCTGGGTCTAACTGGCACAAGGCTCTAGCAACGCCTAACTTAATAGAATCAGCTTGTCCTGTTAACCCACCTCCTGTAGCTTTCACGAGAATGTCATATTCATTTTCCAAACCTAAAGTCTCTAGTGGAGCTTTTGCAGATGATAAATAACCATGATTATATTGTAGGTATAACTCACCATCCTTACCATTAATAATCAATTTGCCTGTACCTGGAACTAGGCGTACTGAAGCGATCGAAGACTTACGACGACCAGTACCCCAATACATAGCACGGCCACTTTCTTTTGCTTGCATTATTTTTATTCTCCTGGAGTAGTTTCAATAATTAACGTTTCAGGTTTTTGAGCTTGGTGAGGATGGTCAGGCCCTGGATAAACTTTTAGTTTAGCATGAAGTTTTCTTCCCAGAGAATTTTTTGGTAGCATTCCGAAAACTGCCTCCTCAATAATTCTTTGAGGCAAACGAGCTTGCAACTTAGAAAAAACCTCTGTTTTCATACCTCCTGGCCTTCCTGAATGGCGCCGATAAAGTTTCTGACTACTTTTTTTACCAGTTACATTCACCTTTTCAGCATTAACGACAATCACAAAATCTCCTGTATCGAGATGTGGAGTATAAGTAGGTTTATTCTTACCCCTAATAATCATCGCAATAGCAGTAGCTAATCGCCCTAAACGCTGTTCTTTAGCATCAATAACATACCATTTTTGCTCTAGAGCCTTCAGTGGTGGAACGTATGTTGTATTCATAATTTACTTAATTTAGTTGTTTTTTTACTGCTTATATTGGCTTTTATTGTCAGTTTAATCTGATTGAATTATTTGCTCAGTTTACCCAATTGTCAGTTATTATTCTTTGATACTTAATCAGGAATTACGCATTTTTCCGACATAAACACTATATGTACCATAGTGCTATAGTTTTTATCTACTATATGTAGTGCCTTTGCGTAATTCCTGTTAATGGAAAGTCTCAATAGAGATACTTATAGCGGTTTTTTAGAAAGAAGTCTCCAGTAACAGCAGTGAGTAAACCAGTTTCGCAACATTTTAGGAGTGACTGAATCCATCAAAGTAGCGATCGCCTGCTCTAATCAATAAAAAATAAATTGAGGCATATTATTATACCAAACTTCTTGAGTAAAAGGAAACTCCAGATAACCAACCCGCAATAAACAGAGGCCACTAGCCGGAGCTGAGTGCTTCACAACATCCCTTCTTTGATTAACCCAGATATCTGTAAAATTTTTCACAGATAGCTTCTGTTGACCCACTTGAATGAGTAACCCCACCAATAATCGCATCATTCCATATAGAAACCCACTAGCTTGAACCTCTATATGAATAAATGGCCCCTGACTTTCACACTTAACCTCTTGTACATCTACCCAAGAATGAGGACGAGAAGAGCCAGCTCTTTGAAAAGCAGCCAAGTGATGACAGCCAATTAAAGGATTCAAAGCTGCTTGAATCAACAATGGATCTAACTGTGCTTGATAGTAATGCCAAACAAAAGGCATCACAAACAAATTAGGCCGTTTTTCTGTATATAGGGTGTAGCGATAACGCCGCGAAGTTGCAGAAAATCGAGCGTGCCAGGTAGATTCAACTTGAGCCGAACTTGCGATTAAGATATCATTAGCTAGCCGTGAATTGAGAATAGTAGCCCACTTATGGGCAGGAATTGGGCCTGGAACATCGAAATGGGCTACTTGTGCTGCGGCATGAACTCCCGCATCTGTTCTTCCTGCACCATGTAATATTACAGACTGGTTAACCACAGAAGAAATAGTATTTTCAATCTCTTCTTGTACAGTTCGTTGATTTGGCTGTCTTTGCCACCCATGAAAATGAGTGCCTTGATATTGAATTACAAGAGCAACACGCTGAACTAAAGGTTGGTTATTAGCCATGGGAAAGTTGAAAGTTTGTGACATACTCCCACAATGCTGATCAAGAATCAGATGTAGGCTTCTCAGGGACTTCTCTATGAGAACATTGACTGAGCTACCAAGGGATGCCCCACCTCTCTAAAGCTTAAAAGTCAATCTTTGTCACCATTAAATTTTTACTATTAATAAAATGGTCAAGTACTAACTTTTTCTGATTGATTTCCCAACTATCTCTTAACTATAGACCTTAAACCAGTTCAATAATTGCCATTTCTGCGTTATCTCCACGACGGCGAACAGTTCTTAAAACACGGGTATAACCTCCATTACGAGAACCGTATCTATCCTGTGCTCCTTCAAATAGAGAGTGAACTAGCTTTTTGTCATAGATATAACCTAAAGCTTGTCGGCGAGCTGCTAACGATCCATCCTTTGCCAAGGAAATCATTTTTTCTGCTTCTGACTGTACAGCTTTAGCACGGGTTTTTGTGGTAGTAATCCTACCATGACGGATTAATTCAGTGGCTAGAGACCGCAGAAGAGCGCGACGCTGATCTGCTGGTTTTCCTAGCTTTGGAACACGACGACTATGACGCATGACTACTTTGAGTATCTAAAATATTTGAGCTAATTTTTTCAATTTGTGTTTCCGTACTGCTACTAACAGCTTCAAAAACTCAGTCGGTCATCTTTGAAAGCAAATAGTATTTCAGATTGACATTTTTGATGCCATTGACAAAAACTGGTTTGAATTTCTAACTTTTGGCCTCTAAGTAGCTTTAGCAACTTTTTCTTGAGGCAAAGTTATTCCCAAGCGTTTCTGTAAAGCTTCTATAACTTCCTCAGCCGATTTTTGACCAAAGTTTTTGATCTCTAAAAGGTCTTCTTGACTGTACTCCAGTAGGTCTGCAACAGAGTTAATTTGCGCTCTTTTCAGACAGTTATAAGCCCGAACCGATAGTTGTAATTCTTCTATTGGAATCTGACTTGTTGGGTCTGTAGGCTCTCCTGATGGAGCCTCTGCCATATTAGTAATATCTTTAAGTGGCTCAAACAAACTCATTAAGATACTAGCAGCATGACTCAAAGCATCTTGAGGTGTGTAACTGCCATTTGTCCAAACCTCCATAATAAGTCGGTCTTCTTCTATAGAGCTACCTATACGAGCTTCAACTGTATAGTTAACCTTACGAACTGGCATAAAAATGGCATCAATTTGCAGAAAATCAAGAGCTGTAACATCATCGCGAGTACGATCTACCGCTCTATAACCAGTCCCTTTCTCAATTCTAAACTCCATTTCCAGAATTGACCCAGGAGATAGGGTAGCGACATATTGGCTGCGATCGATTATTTCTACCTCCGAAGGTACATCAAAACGATCTGCAGTTAATGTTGCTGGCCCTTCTATCCTGACTCTACCAATTTGTGGTTGGTTGGAATGGCTTTTGAGAACAACCTCTTTCATGTTCAGTAGGATCTCTAGAACATCTTCCCTTACCCCTTTGATTGTGGCAAATTCATGATTAACCCCAGCTATCCTCACTGATGTAATGGCTGTTCCTTCTAAGTTAGATAGTAGAACCCGCCTCAGTGCATTCCCTACTGTTGTCCCTTGACCGCGAGCTAGTGGCTCTATAATAAATTTTCCGTACTGACTACGATCTTTGTCAGTTTTAGACTCTATACACTCGTAATGAAACTGCGCCACGGAGTGACCTCCCTTGAACATTGAACCCCAGAGTTAATAATTTGATTAGACTCTACGCCGTTTTGGTGGACGGCAGCCATTGTGAGGAATTGGGGTAATATCTCGGATCAAAGTTATCTCTAGTCCTGCCCCTTGTAAAGCCCTAATAGCAGTTTCTCTTCCTGCTCCAGGACCACTAACCATTACTTGAATCTGACGCATTCCTTGGTCGTTAGCTCGACGTGCTGCGCTTTCTGCTGCTGTTTGTGCGGCAAAGGGAGTTCCTTTTTTTGCTCCTTTGAAACCACTAGAACCTGCTGAAGCCCAAGAAATTACTTCACCATTCAAGTCAGTAATGGTTACAATTGTATTATTGAAGGTAGACTGAATGTAAGCCACCCCATTGGGCACATTCTTTTTTTGCTTTTTTGCACCTGTTTTTTTACCTGGTTGTCGTGCCATATTTGTCTTTATGAGTGGTATCTTAAGGTAATAATGTACTTTTCTCAGAACAAGTTGACTTATTTCTAATCTTAAACTTATAAGAATTGTTTACTTTGATATAGCTTTAAAAGCTATGCTATATCCTTATATGACTAGCTAGAAATATTGTATTTTGGTTTTACATGACTTAATGTCTGAGAAATAAACTTTTTTGCTGGCTATTGAATTTTTAAATGCTATACTTTTAGTAGTAATACCCACATTTTACTTACATATGAGAGATGATTTTTTTGCGCCAGTAAAGTTTTTACTTTTATTTACTAGAACTATGAGTCTAGAGTTTTTGTTGTAATATCTGAAGTAGCAGATTTTTTGTGTTTCAACCCTGGCAAGTTTTTCTCACTTAAGTCAACAGACTTAACTATAAATAATTCTTTTTTCTCCTTAATTTAATAGTTATAATTAGACAATAACAATTGACTTTCAGAGTTGATCGTTTAATTCGATTAATTTCTTTTCAATCTGACTGAATTACATTACTATAATCACTGTCAATTACTCATAATTTCAGATCATTTGCTATTATTAATAGTATTAATAATTTGTTTGTACTTAAGTAAGCTATACAGAAATAGAATTAAGACTTAAGTAGATAATCAAATCAAATAATACTCAGTAGCAAGTAAGGCTTTAACTAAATTGTTCCCCCCCTTTGGCGAGCTTGGTCTTTACTAATGATAGTAATAGCTTTACTTGACATCCTCCCGGCGTTGAATCTAAAGATTACAACGCGGGATTCCTAACCATCACAGGTTAGGTCTTTCTGCTTAAATGCAAGCCCTCCGGAGCTTAATCCTTTCAGGCCTTACAGTCACTCCACAGACTGACACTGCGAGTCCCGCAGCCTTCTTGGTGGGCGTTCCCTTGCGTCTGTCGCCGACGCGGGTTCCCATCCGCAAAATATTTATACTAGCGTTGATATCTCTATCATGGTGAGCTGGACATTCTGGGCAATCCCACTCTCTAATATGTAGAGGTAGTTTATCTACTACATCTCCACAGTCTGAACAAAGCTTAGAACTGGGAAAGTATCTATCAATCATAAAGATAGAACCAAACTTCTATTTCTTAGCACTGGCTTTTTTCTTACCAGCTACAGTTCGACGTACACCTCTACGAGTTCTGGCGTTAGTGCGAGTCTGCTGTCCTCTAACTGGTAGACCCATCCTGTGCCGACGACCCCGGTAAGTACCAATATCCATCAACCGCTTGATGTTCATGGCTTCCAATCGTCTAAGGTCTCCTTCAACTTGGTAGTTATTTTGAACCGTAGAACGAAGTTCTGCTATATCAGAATCACTTAAATCCTTGACCCGGGTATCAGGATTTACACCAGTTTCATCTAAAATTTCTTGAGACCGAGATAGTCCAATTCCATAGATGTATGTCAGACCAATTTCTATACGCTTATCGCGTGGGAGATCTACTCCTGCAATTCGTGCCACTTTACTTTATCTCCATCACCTTAAAATTAAACTTAAACTAGGTTAATGAGTAGACAACAAATAATCTGATGCCTGTATCGAATATGCTTAACCTTGACGTTGTTTATGTTTGGGATTAACACATATAACCATTACTCGTCCTCGACGACGAATAACACGACACTTTTCACACATTTTTTTGACAGATGCTCTAACTTTCATGCCTTATTATGGCAATACTACAAATTTAGTATTGTATCATTTACTAATGTTTTCAGCAAGTAGATAATCTCCCTACAAATTATTGAGTAGAGATTCAATCATTACTACTTTTTCCTCAGCCGATATGTAATTCGACCTTTTGTCAAGTCATAGGGTGTTAACTCTACCTTGACTCGATCGCCTGGTAGAATTTTGATGTAATTGCGACGGATTTTTCCAGAAATATGAGCTAGCACATTAAACCCATTATCTAAGTCTACTCTGAACATAGCATTAGGTAGAGATTCCGTCACTGTACCCTCCATTTCTATGAGATCTTGTTTTGCCAACTGTTAATCACCTCAACGCTGCAAGTAACCATTTTTTTGTATTGAGAACAGCCTGTTATTTCAGGTGATTCCCCTCAACATATCCTATCAAAAAGTTTTTAATTTTTAGAGGTTATTGAGCATGAGTTATAAATAATATATAT
>NZ_JAAHGK010000990.1:0-2948 GCF_010672505.1 Okeania sp. SIO2B9
TGAAGAAGAGATATTATTTTACGGTAGCATTAGATTATTGGGGAGGGGGCGGGTTTATCCAAATTTAATGTTGAGCAATTAACTTAACTTAACGTGGAACCCACCCCTACCCGATGCAACATTTTAGGAGTCTAACGCTACTACATTTTTAGCGTCAGAACGGTTTTAACCGGAGGTAATTATCAATTATCCATGATCAATTATCAATTAATGAACCACCCGATCGAATCAATTTAGGCAAACCGACGACGTAATAAAGGCTGAATTGCTACTAAAGTCACTACATCAAAGACCAAAAGTACCAACAATGCTGTACCAAAAGAAATATCAGCAAAAGGTGTTTCCATGATTATACTACCAATAGACCAGTCACTATGTAGATACAAATAGCGAATCGGCTCGATCGCGTAAGTCAAAGGATTTACACTTGCCACTACCTGTAACCAACTAGGCATAAAAGATAGAGGTGCTAGAGCAGTACTAGCAAATAGTAAAGGTAAGTTAGTGACAAAAATAACTGCCAAAAGTTCAATGTGACCGGGTAAAGCAAAGGCCAGACCCAAACTTAAACCTGTCACGCCCAAAACCAACATTAGGACAATCAGGGCGATGGTAGCTAATCCTAATGTACCAGGTAATCCAGCGCCCAAAAATGCACCAGCACCGATGATTATTGCTGACTGAATCAAACTCAGAGTGATAATAAAGGTAGCTGAAGCTAAGACAATAGAAAAGCGGGATGTTAATGGAGCCACCAATAGGCGGTTGAGAAAGCCAAATTCTCGGTCAAACATGACTGGCAAACCAGCATTAAGAGCACCTGCAAAAGCGGTGAAGACAATAATACCAGCACCGAGAAATTGTCCATAGTTTTGACTTTCGCCAAATAAACCTTGAGGTACATTTTGGAAAAGTGCCCCAAATAGGATTAACCACATCAGGGGTTGGATAATTCCAGCTATTAATGTCGAAGGGCGTCGTTTTAGTTGGATAAATAACCGACGGGTTAATGCTAGAGTTTCTTGGAAGAAATCTCCTACTACAGAACCGGAGGTTAAAGATGTCGTTTTAGTGTCAGACAACTGACTAATATTTGGTTGGGAAGGAGTAATAGTACCACTCATATTAGACTTTAGATATTATTAGTGCAGAATGTATGGACAAAAGATAATACGACAATGTGGAAGTTAAAGATTTTTAACTTATTATTAATATTTTTCCACTGTATGCTAATGACTTTTGCCCAATACACTGGTAATTTTAACACTGCTATTTAGAAATGGCAGAATAGCAGAAGGAAGAAGGAAGAAGAAAGAAGGAAGAAGGAAGAAGCAAAAGTCTTGCTTTGTTTGAGCTTTAAGCTTTTGATATGTCTGCGCCCTTTGCTTCGACTGCTATAGCAGAAGGAAGAAGGAAAAACTTAGCGTTGTCTGAGTTTTAAGTTTTTGATATGTCTGCGCCCTTTGCTTTGACTGCTATAATAATTATTAAAAAATATTGAAGATATAGCAGGACAAAGAATGTAGGTTGGGTTAAGCGCTAGCGTAACCCAACAAACCCAAAATGCTTCTTGTGTTTAGCTGACTCAACTCAACCTACACAGATACAAGAGGAGTTGTTGGGTTTCCTGCTGATACCCAACCTACACATATATCAGGACTTACGCACGGACACGCTTATCGAGTGAGGGCGGCATTCGGAGCTTTGCGGAACGCGCCATTTGAGGGCGAATGGCATTCGCCCCTACCTTAATTTGGGTTTTGCCACCCTTCCACAATAGCAACTCCCACATTACAGCGGTTTTCATATGAATAAACCACAATGTTCAAACATTCCCCATGGCATCATCTTCAGTCCTACATTCCGCACTTCATGGGAGAATTTCTCCAACAACTCGCCCAACGCTTACAAATAAATCAACTTATTACCAAACATCTCACAGACATCAAAGAATTAATTATTGTGCCTCATATATTCCTGCATCAAATTCCATTTGCTGCTTTACCCATCACAACAGAAACTGTGACCATCGCAGACAACCTACCTATGGATAATACCAAAGGCATGAAATTTAATCCGCGCCCCACTCAAACCCAAACCACAACTATATCCAAAACCTATCTAAGTGACAAATTCCGTTTGCGAGTCGTATCCAGTTGTCAAATACTCAGCTATTGCGATAACTGCAACAAAACCACCAACTCCCCAAAAATGGGAATAGTCGAAAATGCAACAGGCGACCTCGAAGGTAGCGAGTACGAATGCCAAAACCTCGCGCAAATGTTCCAAGTGCCGAATAACCTGCACCTCAAATATCAACAAGCAACAGTAAACAACTACCGTCAACTGGCAAAACAAGTACAAATTCTCCATTCGAGTCATCACGCTAGCGCCGACTTAATCAACCTCCTAGACTCAAAACTACATTTATTTGATGGGGATGTCACCCTTGGAGATGTGTTTACCTGGCGTTTACCAAAATTAACTGATGTCTTCCTCTCCTGTTGCGAAACTAACCTCACTTTTAGCAACAAACTTAACGACGACATTCTAAGTATTGCAGCAGGTTTCCTCAGTGCAGGCGCCCTGAGTGTAGTTAGTACATTGTGGTCAGTGGAAGACAAATCCACTGCTGAGTTTTGCCAGTTATATTATCAGTTCCGCAACCAGGGAGAAACTCGCCCGGAAGCATTACGAAAAGCTCAGTTTGAACTTCGGAAAAGGGAAAATTTCAAACATCCCTATCATTGGGCAGGTTTTGTTTCTCAAGGGTTAGAGTAATTAGGAGTCAGGAGTCAGGAGTCAGAATTTCAAAGGCTTTCAGTTATAGCAGGGAACAGGGAACAGGGAACAGGGAACAGTGTTCAACAATGAATAATGAATAATGAATAATGAATAATGAATAATGAATAATTACCTCTCCTTGAAAAGAAGAGGATTGACAAATT
>NZ_JAAHGK010000991.1:0-2948 GCF_010672505.1 Okeania sp. SIO2B9
AGCTTGAGTAGAATTTTGGTATTCACAAAATAGTGAGTAATATTATTTATTTTTGCCGGTCTAAATTGTGGTTAAGATACTAGGAAACCAGAGGATAAATACTGAATATATTTTAAATTAAATGATGTAGCAAAAAAATAATATGGAAAACAGTCAAAGACCTTAAAATTAATGATAATTGTAGTCCTATACTACCGATATTCTAATTACTGACTACTTACTGTAATTACAGTTCGTTTAATGGCAAACTGTTATAGTCTTTGATGATTGATTACTGAATAATAAAAACTTTTTGTATGAGATACCCACACCTTTTTCAAGATTATCGTGTGGGTGTCTAAGTTTAAAGTAAAATTTAGCGCATCAGCATCATAATTTATACCAAATCTGTTTATTCATTATATTGTTCCGTCAAAATAAAAATGACGGGTATTTCAAAATTGAAAAGCCGATCAAACATTTTGATTGATAGTTTATCATCCGTTAAAATTCTTTTGACAAACCACTATTTTTCAATTCATCTTTAACGTTCCTACTTAATACAAAACAGAACTATTTGATCAAATTTTTGCAACTTTATCGAAAAATCCCTGACCTAAAACCCAGACTTTTAGAGTGTGAATTAAAAAAAATTTTGAACAAAACTTCTCATGCCCGGTTTTTTTATACTATCTGACAAAGTCTAGTATCATGTCTGTTTGAATAACCACTTCGGAAAAATTTAGGGAGTAGGGAGGTAGGGGAAATTTGTTTTCTGCGCATTCCGCACCGAAAAA
Organism: Okeania sp. SIO2B9; assembly: GCF_010672505.1. NCBI lineage: Bacteria > Bacillati > Cyanobacteriota > Cyanophyceae > Oscillatoriales > Microcoleaceae > Okeania > Okeania sp. SIO2B9. The sequence goes on from NZ_JAAHGK010000991.1 coordinate 777, forward strand.
ATATTCTCTCTCAAAAGAAGAAAATTTTTATTATGGCTAATTAATGAGACTTGATATCAGATTAAGGTCGAACCATAATAATTTATGAGTGCCTACTACGGAGGAGTTGCGCTTTCAAAGTCAAAGCTAAACTTCAGAAATACGTAGAAATAGATGATCCTATTTGTACATCTAAATTCATCCAAAATTTGTCGATTCTTAATATTTATGGCAATCAAAAAATTAACAACTATTACTTTTGAAAGTCTGTATCCGTCACGTTTGTTTGTCCCAAATATTTCTTAAGATAAGGTGAAAACACTTCATAAATTAATGTCAGTGGTTGGCCATGATGCCAAAATAGGTAATGTCGCCCCCAAAATGGTCCTAACTCGCCAAAAGCTAACTCTAATTCTCTAGAATGACCATAATAAATTCCCTGGACATCTCGATATAATTCGGTCCGCAAACGAGCTAAACTAGCCCAAATAGGCAAAGACCGATTTTGCAAATACTCATCCACATGACTCGCTTCCCACCAGGAAGCAGCATAAGCTAGCCTTTGTCCTGAAGTTGTTCTCAACCATACCTGTCGTCGCAGTCTAGGGCCAGGTACAGCATGAATTAAGTCAGGGGCATTATCCAGATTCATGCCAATGGGAGACATATCAATTACATCAACTTCTGTGGGTTCAGTTGTCAAAAGTTGCAAGTGACGAGTGGGAGAGCCATCTCCAAGTAGTAATATTTGCCATGTGGGTGAAAGTTGGGAGTGGGGCAGACCTTGGCGAACTACTTCTTCTCCTCCTTGCCATAAAGGAGCTAGGGAGTACCAAGGTTTGGGTTGTATAATAGAATGTTTGGGTGAAATAGCAGTCAATTTTTTCTTTACAAAACTTAACTTAGTTATTCCGATCATAGCGTCCCGACTCAATTCTTTCTACTAGCATCAAAATAATTAGGGTTTGCTTATGGAAGTCTTATGGGTGAGGGTAGGAGTCAACCCACCCCCGCCCCTCCCAGGAGGGGAAAAGCCGAGTCAGGAGGAATGAGGAATTACAGAGGATGTAGTCGGAACAATTGTTCTGAGATTTTTCTGCCCTTGTCTGCTCAAAATCCTGACATTTTCAGCTTAAGGGAGCAAAAACCTTGCACTTTTTTAGTACACGCCTTGGCTAATATCTTTATATACCAATGCTTTTAGATTTAATCAGCAAGCCCTAATTAGGGTTTGCGTATGGAAAGTCTTTTGGTAGAGGTAGGAGTCAACCCACCCCCGCCCCTCCCAGGAGGGGAAAAGCCGAGTCAGGAGAAATGGCAATTATAGAGGAGGTAGTCGGAAAAATTGTAAGAGTGATTTTTCTGCCATAATCGTCCCAAAATACTAGCTTTATGCAGCTCTTGCCACCGAAAAGCTGACACTTTTTTAGACCAAAAAATGCTACAACCTTTATCTGTCAATGCTTTGATATTTAATCAGCAAGCCCTAATTAAACGAAGTAATACCAATTAACTTAAAATTTTGTCACGAATAATTTCACACACGGAACTTACGCAAAGGTACTATATATAGTAGATAAAAACTATAGCACTATGGTATATATAGTGTTTTTTCGGAAAAATGCGTAAGTCCTGACACAATAAGTGCAAAATTCTTACCTAATACCATTTCTCTCTAACAATGCGCTTAATAATTGTTGCTCAGACCTGATTACAGTGACTATTCTTGTCTTTATATTAACTGCAACTTCATGGAGAAATGGTATAAGTAAAATTATTATCAGTTAAACTTTTTAGCTAAATCAATCTTAAACTTTTTACTTTTGACTTTTAACTGTAATGAAGTTCATCTTAACCCAGCTTTTAACGTAGCCTTTCGGTCAGAAATGGAGACCGACTAATTACGCACTTGATGGATGATTTATGTGAAATATTATCAGAAGTAAAAAGGTAAATTTAGAGGAGTATTTAAACTGCCTCTAAATCTTTTATGGGGGACTTAAAGCCATTCCTTTAAGAAGTATTAATGGAAGATCAAAACTTTCTAGTATTGGCTTTTTGTTTCTTCCTTTCCTAGATAATGCTGCACATTTATATCATGCTGTAAAACAAGTAAAGCAATTTAAAGTTCAAGAAAGATTTTTGCTATATTTTATACTATTAGTAAACAAAAATTAAATTACTGCGTCTATA
>NZ_JAAHGK010000992.1:0-2943 GCF_010672505.1 Okeania sp. SIO2B9
TATAAGCATTCAGCGCTCAGCGGTCAGCTATCAGCTATGAGTTATTAAGTCATTATCTAGGGTGCATCTCAATTTTGAATAAAGCCAAAAATTTATCGCTAGCTTCAATTAAAAGAAAGACGATGTATTTCAGTTTCTTTCCTACTCCCCTACTTCCCCACTCCCGTTTTTCTAAATCCTAATCTCGATCACAACACCATCACACCTTTAATATAATCCGACAATTTGTGGTCATGGATAAACGCTTGTGGTATAGTTTCCAGGGAGTGGTAACGATGTGTAATCAATGATGACACATCTATCTGTTTTTCTTCCAGCGCTCGGAGTGCTTGAGAGTAGGTTAATGAGCGTCCCTGATCGTTGAATTTTCCAGAACCTCCCGTCGCACAAACCAATGTTGTCTCTATAAATTGTAAGTTGTTTAACACGCTCAAATCTACTCCCCCATGTCCATAACCGTACATCAGAAACGTTGCTTGTTTGCGAATCAAACTAGGAATAGATTTAAAAATTAAACCATTTCCGCAAGCATCAATTACATACTCTACTAAACGTCCATTAGTCTTTTCTCTCACTGCCTCTACAATATTTACCTCTTGGGGATCTATGACATCTGCACCAAAACTTTTAACTAACTCACGCTTTCGAGCATTTGGTTCGCTGACCAGAATTAAACCCTCATATCCCAGGATATTGCGTAGGTACTGAGTAAATAAAAGTCCTCCAGGACCAGCTCCCAAAATCAGAATTGATTGCACGCGACGCTCTAACTCCTCAGCACCAATTTTATAGCGGGTGCGGGTTTTTGCCACTACATCTGATGAATGAATCATACAACCAAGGGGTTCTGTGAGGACAGCGTGGACGCTTTCCAAATCAGAATTTATTTTAATGGCATTCACAGCAGGAACTGTCAAATATTCAGCGAAAGCTCCTGGTAAACCAGTAATGCCATATTCCTGATAAATTTCACATTGGTGGGAATCTCCAGTAAGACAATATTCGCATAGAGATTTTCCCTTTTTACTCAAACAATTTAAACCCTGGTCTAGAACCACGCGATCGCCTACAGACAAATCTTGAACCTCCACACCTACTTCTTCTACCACACCCACAATTTCGTGACCTAGAATTTGGGGTTGTTGGAGTAGGGGGATAGGTTGACCATATTTATCCTTATTAAAATTGCTTTCCCCAGAAAAAATGTGAAAGTCCGAACCACATACACCAACTGCTGATGAGCGTAACAGAATTTCATGAGAACCAACTTGAGGTTTCGGAACTTCACGGACTTCAAACTTGCCAAGATCCCACAGAACGAGCGCTTGCATTGTCGCAGTTTTGTTTATTAGATTGTTCATAATGTTTTGCTCCGTCAAACTAATACAATTTTTCGGCGTTGGTGATTTGAGGTATAATATCATGTCCGGGTCAGAGTGTGATAGAACTCCGTTCCGCGCTCCGCGTTTTCAGTCCTGAATGGTACCTTGACCTGTCGCGTAACGTTAACGTGCGTTTTACGCCAGCTAAACAAAAAACTTTCTCCTTCTATTCCTCTTTCTTCTTCTTTCTTCCCTCCTGACTCCTGACTCCTGACTCCTGACTCCTGAGTAATTAAGATTAATATCATACACGCGCTTCACCAACGCCAATTTTTCTTAATGTTCTGAAATTAAAGTTATCACACCAAATTAAATATAAAAAGATACACTTTAATCAATCCGGTTTACAACTTTTAATGGAAGAATTTAAATTAATACAGTTTATATTTTAATAGTCTAATTCTCAAATCAATATGCTAATAGTCCAAAAATACGGTGGTACATCAGTCGGGTCTGTGGAAAGAATTAAAGCAGTGGCCCAACGTATTGCTAAAACAGCCAGCGATCGCTCGGTAGTAGTAGTCGTTTCAGCAATGGGAAAAACCACAGACGGTTTAGTTAAACTAGCAAACGAAATCTCTTCCAACCCCTGTCGTCGAGAAATGGATATGCTACTATCCACAGGGGAACAAGTTACCATCGCTCTGATGAGCATGGCCTTGAAAGAGTTGGGAGTGCCAGCTATTTCTCTTACCGGAGCGCAGGTAGGAATAGTCACAGAAGCTGAACATTCCCGCGCTCGTATTTTACATATTCAAACCGAACGCATAGAAGAACATCTCCAAATGGGAGAAGTTGTAGTCGTTGCAGGTTTTCAAGGTATTAGTCAGACTCGCCACCAGGAAATCACAACATTAGGTAGAGGCGGTTCGGATACTTCTGCAGTTGCATTGGCAGCAGCACTCCAAGCAGAAAGGTGCGAAATATATACAGACGTACCTGGAATCTTAACAACCGACCCCCGCATAGTACCCGAAGCACAGTTAATGTCAGACATTACCTGTGATGAAATGTTGGAGTTGGCAAGTTTAGGGGCAAAAGTGCTGCATCCCAGGGCAGTTGAAATTGCTAGAAATTATGGAATGCCATTAGTAGTTTTATCTAGTTGGAGCGATGCTCCTGGTACTCGTGTAGTTTCCCCAATACCCCAACATCGTGCTTTGCAAGATTTGGAGTTGACAAAATCTGTAGATGCTGTGGAATATGACATTAACCAAGGAGGAGTTTCTCTGTTGCACGTTCCCGATCGCCCTGGTGTGGCAGCTAAATTATTTGCTGGTATTGCCGTACAAAATATAGATGTAGATTTGATTATTCAGTCTATTCACGAAAGTAATACTAATGATATTGCCTTCACTGTCGGGAAAGATACCTTGAAACAAGCGGCAGCGGTAGCGGATGCTATACTACCTGCTTTAGGTAAGAATTCTGACCCCACTTTGGGCGAACCGGAAGTCAAAACACAAGAGCGACCTATTGCTAAAGTCAGTCTTGTGGGTGCGGGAATGATCGGACGACCACAAGTAGCAGCAAAAATGTTTGAGACTTTGGCAGCAGCAGG
>NZ_JAAHGK010000993.1:0-2937 GCF_010672505.1 Okeania sp. SIO2B9
ATGGTGTGACTTCTCTGCGGGAAGCAATTATTGAAGCTAATAGTACCCCGGAAGATGACACAATTCAACTGACTGCGGGAGAAAGATATAATCTAACTATCTCAGGAAGTGACGAAGATGCTGCTGCTACAGGAGATTTAGATATTATTGCTGGAGGTGGAGAAATAACAGTTATTTCAGAGGGAGAAGAACAAGCTGTTATTGATGCTGGGGGTATCGAAGGATTAGGTAACCGGGTGTTTCATGTTTTGGAAGATGCTGCCCTAGAGTTGGAAAATGTAGAAATCACTGGTGGGTTTGTAACTGGTAATTCAGGTGGTGGTATTTATAACTCAGGTACAGTTAGTATCAACAACAGCACTATTAGTGGAAATTTAGAAAATTTCTTGATTGATGGTGGTGGAGGTATCCACAACGCAGGTACAGCTAATATCAGCAACAGCACTATTAGTGATAACTCAGCATTTTATGGTGGAGGAATCTACAACACAGGTACAGCTACTATTAGCGACAGCGCTATTAGTGGAAATTTTAGCAATACTTCTGGTGGAGGCATTTTAAACCGCTATGGCATCGTCAGTATCAGTAACAGTAACATTAGTGGTAATTCAGCAGACTTTGACGGTGCAGGAATCTACTCGTTAGGTACAGCTACTATTAGCGACAGCACTATTAGTGGTAATTCAAATGGTGGAATCAATAACTCAGGTACAGCTATTATTAGCGACAGCACTATTAGTGGTAATTTAATGGGTGGAATTAACAACTCAGGCGCAGCTACTATTAGCGACAGCACTATTAGTGGTAATTCAAATGGTGGAATCAATAACTCAGGTACAGCTATTATTAGCGACAGCACTATTAGCAGCAATTCAACAGGAATCAACAACTCAGGTACAGCTAATATCAGCAACAGCACTATCAGTAATAACTCAAATCCTCGTGGTGGTGGTATCAGAAACTCTAATGGTACGATTAATATCACCGACAGCACTATTAGTGGTAATTCAACATTATTTTATGGTGGAGGTATTTACAACTTAGGTGCTACAGCTATTATCAACAACAGCACTATTAGTGGCAATTCAGCATCCTACGGTGGTGGAGGCGGTATCGGCAACCTTGGTGTAGCTAGCATTAGCAACAGTACCATTACTGGTAATGAAGCTCCTTCAGGCTTAGGGAGTGGTATTCTCCAAAAAGCAGCATATCTTTATAATGAGACTAACTACTCCTTCTTCACCTTTGACGCCAATGCCACTGTAACCTCTAGCATTATCTCTGGTAATGTTAACAGTGACGTTGACTCTGTAGAAAATAGCAACACCCTTACCAGTGAAGACCATAATCTAATTGGCACTGGTAACGCCATTGATAACTTCAATGGTGACAACGACCAAACAGGTGTCACAGACCCTCTACTTGCAGACCTAGCAGACAATGGTGGGCCCACATTCACCCATTTACCTCTCCCCAATAGTCCCGCCATTGATGCAGGTAGTAACCCCAATAACCTTGATACTGACCAACGAGGGGAACCACGATTTGTAGGCAGTGCAGTTGATATTGGTGCAGTGGAATTGCAAACCTCACAAATTACTGGTACTCCTCAAAGCGATCGCCTCAATGGTACAAATGAAAACAACACCATTAGAGGTCTGGCAGGTAATGACACTATTAACGGTCGTGGTGGTGATGACCAAATTATTGGTGGTCGAGGTAACGATCGCCTCTTTGGCAAAGACGGTAACGATACCCTCCAAGGTCGTCTAGGTAGCGATCGCCTCTTTGGTGGTAATGGTGACGATTCTCTCGTTGGTGGTCAAGGACGCGATCGCTTTAATGGTGGTACAGGTAACGACACCCTGACTGGTGGAGCAAGTATTGACCGTTTTATTTTCAATACCAATCAAGAATTTACCCCAGAAGATGTGGGAGTAGATACCATCACTGATTTTGTGCCAGAAAAAGATATAATTCTGCTGGACAAAAATACATTTACTGCTATTACCAGTGACTCAGGAACAGGTTTTAGTGTCAATGCTGAATTTGATATAGTTACCAGTGATGCAGAGGCAGAAACTTCAGAAGCATTTATTGTTTATAACAGCAACAACGGCAAATTGTTCTACAATGCTAACGGTACAGAAGCAGAATTTGGCAGTGGGGGTGAATTTGCTAATCTAACTAATATTGCATCTATTAGTGAGAATGATTTCTTCCTGAGAGGATAAAATGGTTGTAGTGCATTGTAATGGTCGTCCATTCTCTGGCAATGTTTGTTAGGAGAACAGTGGGAGTATCTTGCTCCCGTGCCAGGCATTCCTTTTTCCTGTATACCATTACTATGCAAGACTACTGATAAAATTAATCACTATGTGTAATTCTAAAAATATAAAATTTTCACAAAGCAGGAATTTGTTGCGCTCGCATCAGTGTTAGTGTTAGAATATTTATAATTTTTTTCTGGTACTTGAAAAACCCTATAAAATTATGAATCAAACCAAACTATTATTCATCGACTCCAAGGTAGAAAATTACAATCGCCTCATCTCACAGGTTGACCATCAGACAAAAACAGTTATCCTACAACCCAATCAAAATGGTATAGACCAAATATCTAAAGGTCTGGGTGAATGTTGTGATGTGGATACTGTTCATATTATTTCTCATGGCGCAAAAGGTAGTTTGTACTTGGGAAATAGTCTCCTGAATTTAGACAATATTCATCAATATGCTGAGAGTATTCAACAGTGGGGCAAATGTTTGTCTGGTGGTGGAGAAATATTGATTTATGGTTGTCAGGTAGGAAGTGGTAAAGAAGGTAAAGAATTTATCAGACAACTACATCAACTCACAGGAGCAAATATTGCTGCTTCCGAAACACTGACTGGAAATGTTAACAGAGGTGGTAACTGGAATTTAGAACTAATATTT
>NZ_JAAHGK010000994.1:0-2924 GCF_010672505.1 Okeania sp. SIO2B9
GTAATAGTAAGTATCTCACTCAAATAGTAGACAAAAAGGAAGTTATACTATTTGAGTGAGATACTTACTATTACTATAGCAGATATAAATCTATATTTTACATACTTGGAATATGCTATAATAGTTGCCAAATTTGTTAATTGTAAACCTGGCTCAAAAGTCCCCTAATATAAAACTATATCAAAACCATTATGAAATTTATCAATCCCAAGGTCGATTACGCCTTCAAAAAAATATTTGGCTCCGAACAAAGCAAAGACATCTTAATCAGCTTTCTCAATGCCATAATTTATGGAGGCAAAAAAGTAATTCAATCTCTAACAATTCTTAACCCTTTTAATCCCGGTCAATTAATCAATTTAAAAGACACCTATTTAGATATAAAAGCAGTTTTAGTAGATGGCTCAATTGTAGTTATTGAAATGCAAGTAGCTAGAATGGCAGGTTTCAACAAACGAGTAGCTTACAATTTGGCTAAAGCTTATGCCAATCAGTTAGAAACTGGAGAAGATTATCTGCTACTAAATCCAGCCATAGCCGTGACAATTACAGATTTTATTCTGTTTGAAAAAAAGGATGATTTTATCAATAAGTTTGTATTTAAGGAGGAGACTAAAAATTTTGAATGTCTTGATAAACAATTACGATTAATTTTCTTAGAGTTGCCGAAATTTAAGAAAGCTTTATCTGAGTTAAATACTTTGACGGATAAATGGATTTATTTTCTGAAAGAGGCTAACAGATTGGATAGTATTCCTGAAAATTTAGGGGAAGTTTCTGAAATAGAAAAAGCTTTAAATATTGCTAATAGAATTAATATGACGGTAGAAGAATTAGATATAGTTGAGCGTCGAGCAATTGCAATGCAAGATGAAAGAGGACGGATAACTTATGCGAAAGAACAAGGAGAAGAACAAGGAAGGTTGAATCAAACAATTGCTCTGGTTATGCGTTTACTGAAAAAACGTTTTGGAGAAATTCCAGAGACAATAAATAATCAGATTGAAGATTTACTTTTGTCAGATTTGGAAAGTTTAACGGAGGATATTTTGGATTTTAATAGTTTGGAGGATTTAGAAAGTTGGTTGGAGGAAAATTCGCCTTCTTAATTGAATAGATTATATCATGTGCCCCTTCTAGGGCAGATACCCTAGTGGATAATTACTTATAATAAAGTTTTTGTTTGTAGTTGGGCTTTAGCCCTTACAATACTTATATTATACCATCCATGAAAAAAGAATGTGTTCGAATAATAAGCATCATAAAAATACTTTCATCTCAAGTCTATTTGACGAAAAATATAATTTACAACATCAAAAATGATATTAAATCTATCTATTCAGCAATTCTGTTTGCGGAGCATTCCGTAGGAAATTCTAATAAATACCCTAACTATTTGTAGCAAACATTTATCAATTTGGTATTAGGACTAAAGCCCAACTACGAGCCTAGTTATAACTGTTCTACCTATTTTATATAGAGCGACATAACTGTTAGAAAAACTCATAATTTTTCCATCCAATTAATACACTTTTGTAACTGTTGTTCCATGGTTTTTGTATCAGCATAATATCGATGACCATGACCAGGTAATACCCACTCAAAACTATAAGGTATAAGTTTACCCATAGATTTAATTTGTTCTGACCAAGAATACCCACAATAACGGCGAAAAGCATAAAGTTGATTTAAACGACTAGACCAAGCTAGATGGTCGCCAGTAAATAAAAATTTTCCATATAGTAAGACTGTATGACCTTTACTGTGACCAGGTACAGGAATAATTAATAAATCAGGACTTAGGGAAAATGGTTCTGTTCCAGTTAATTTTATTTCTACATTATTAGTAGTTGAAGAAATATCATCTACATGAAGAATGCGATCGCAGTTAAAATGTTGTCTAAATTTTTGATGGTCTGCTACATCATCTTGGTGGGTTAAATACATATATTTAATTCCTCCCATTTCTTCCAAACGCTTCACTAATGGAGGTAAAAATTGGGGTGAGTCTACTAAAATATTCCCCTCTGGTCTGACAATAAAATAACTAGCTGCTCCAAAAGATTTTTCTGAATGATATCCACAATGATAAACATTATCTGCTACTAAAATTGGCAAGGTTTGCTGAATTTTTTTAATATCTTTTGGTGCTTCAATAGTACCGATAGAATTTGTCGGACAAGATAGTAAAGCTTGTATTGCTTCCTGTCTTTCTTTGTCGTTTTTTGGTTGATGATAAACTGCTGATTTATCTCCATTTCGATGAAAAACTGTAGGTGACATCCAGCGACAAGTATCACAGTCTATACAGGTACTATCAACGTATATATCGCCATTAATATTTTCAGTACGTCGTAATTTAATTTTAGCCATTTTTACCTATTCAAAAAAGCTTATTATGAATTATGATTAATTTTGTAAGCATTTAGCTATTAGCGGTCAGCGGTCAGCTTTTTATTTTTGCTTAACCTGTTAATAATAATACCATTTATCAAAAACTTTTCTACACTTTTTTAAGTAGGGGATTCATTAATGGATAATGGATAATGGATAATTGATAATTACTTCTCCCTAAAAGGAAGAGGATTGACTAAAAGGAAAAAAATTATTTTTTCCCCTTTCAAGGGAAGGCTTTAAACCTGAATTATTTAATTATTTAATTATTTTATTATTAATTCTTCGATAAGGGAGTGGGGGATTGGGGGAGAGACAAACATCAGAATAATTAGTATTAACTTGCTAATAATTAGGAAATAAGTTATTAGACCTGTATTAATTACTTGATAACTGAAGTTTCAGCCAAGTATAACATTACTTTTTGGTATTGGTATAATCCCTCTGACAAAGATAATTATATTCTGTATGTTGGAATAACCACAAGAAAAAATTTAGGAATTAGGGAGTAGGGAACAAGGGGAAAGAAC
>NZ_JAAHGK010000995.1:0-2922 GCF_010672505.1 Okeania sp. SIO2B9
TTGGGGAGATGGGGAGATGGGGAGATGGGGAGAGCGAGAAATATTTGGTAATGGTTGAAGATGGAACATTTTTTTATACCCAATTACATGGATTTGATATCAAATATCACTTCTAACTTTTGACTTTTAACTTTTGACTTTAGTGAATGGGTAGATGGGGAGATGGGGAGATGGAGACCCACCCCTAACCCCCCCAGGAGGGAAATTTGGGGAGATTTGTATTCAAACCCGAATACATTTGGTGATGAGTGGGGTCACGGAAATACTTGGGTTGTATGCTGCTTCAAGTAAAGGCATCATAGCAGAAGTAATACCAATTACCATAAACTTTGCTATATCTTGGACTTTCTATTTCTAAATATTATTTATTCGACCAAATGCTTGATATTTGGTAACTTCAGTGATTAAGGAAAGTTTTTTTTGCCAGAAATATTTGCGATAGATGGTGCGTTACATTTCATTAACGCACCCTACTGGACTAACCAGTGTAACCAAATACAGAGAGAGTTACAAAAAGGTCATTAAAGTCGGGTTTTGCATCAGAACCACCATCGTTAGTGATGAAAGAATATCGGTGCAAAAAGACTTCGCCTTTTTCTATAATAGCGTCTTCACCCACCAATATCTTAGAACCTTCTGTTAGGCTAACTGTGTAATTTCCATCTCCTGCTGATGTGAAGCTACCACCACCGATATAGGTGAATACTCCACCACTTCTGCTTCTGGTAGCAGCAGAGAATACTTCATTACCATTAGAATCAACAATTTTTACTGTTTGATTACCACTTGATTGAGCAAAGGCAGCAACTGTTACTAACTTGCCACTTGGGTTAATACTGATTTTCTGCGGACCAGTGGAAGAACTAGGCATAATCACCTCATATAGTATTTTATATTACACTTAAGAATAATATGTTAACTTTTTCTAGTCTACTTAACTTTATTATTTGTAATACAAGACTTACCAGAGGAAATATTATTTCTTTTTTTCCCCTTCAAAGGGGAGGCTTCAAGGCGCGAATTATTTAATTATTAATTATTAATTATTAATTATTCGGTAATTATTAATTAGGGTTTGCTGAAAAAGTCTTTTTGTGGAGGGTAGGACTCAGGAGTCAGAATGAATGGGAATTACAGAGAAAGCAGTCGAAAGAATTGTCGCTCAATTTTTCTGCCCTTGTCTGCTCAAAATGTGAGTATTTTGGGCAATTCGGAGCTAAAAACTGACACTTTTTTCGCAGCAAAAAGGCTACAACCTTTATCTGTAAATGCTTTTATAGTTAATCAGCAAACCCACTCTTATTAATTATTAATTATTAATTATTGAACCCCTACTCCCTTTTTTAACGAATTAATATGACTATTCATTTGAGTTAAATATTTTTCTAGTAATGAATAATCTCTGGACTTAAGTAGAGAATCATTCTTAGTATTAACAACTTCCTCTAAAGGCAAAATACGAAATTTTAATTTCCCATTTTTTCGATAACGATGTACCCATGTCGGTAAAGCTTCCACACCAGAAATTTCAATTGTTTCTTCTGGAAAACTTTTCTGAATATTAACCTGAAAAATAACTCCCAAATTAGTATATTTTTTCGTTTGATTGGAAATAAAATTACCCATAGAATAAATTGCAACTGCTTGACGAGTATCTCCATTTTTTGATGTGACGTTAAATATTTTATAGGGTTGAACTACATGAGGATGACTACCCAAAATAATATCAGCTCCCTCATTAACCAAACTTTCTACTAATTGTTTTTGTTTTGTATTAGGTAGGCGCTGATATTCTGCACCAAAATGTAGAGATACTGTGACAATATCTGCTCCTTTTTCTCTTGCCCTAGTAATATCTTGAATAATTTTTTGTTCGTCAATTAAATTTACCAGGTAATCTTTGCCTTGAGGAATTGGGATACCATTAGTGCCATAAGTGTAAGCCAAAAAAGCCATCAAAATTTCATTTTTTTCCACCATTAAAATCTGTTGAGATTCTGCTAAAGATGCTGCTGTACCTACTGGATAAATATCGCGATCGCGTAAATTTTCTAGAGTTTTCAACAGACCTTTTTCTCGTCTATCTAATGAATGATTATTAGCAGTAGTTAAAATATTAAAACCTGCCCATTTAATAGCATCAGCTAATGTTGCCGGAGCATTAAATAAAGGATATCCTGTATATCCAGATTCAGGTCCTGCTAATGTTGTTTCTAGATTACCAATTACCCAATCACCAGCAGATAAAATATCTTTTACTTCTGTGAAAAAAGCTTGATAAGAATAAGTTTTAGTTTGAGAATTATAACCAGATTTGATTTGCATACCGTGCATCATAATATCTCCAACTGCCATTAATTTTGCCTCGGTAATATAGGGAGTTGGTTCAGGCGATCTAGGTGACTCTACAGGTAAAGTTTCTGGTAGTTTTTCTGTTTTAGATTCGAGGGATATATTACAACTAGAAATAAATAGTATTCCACTCAGAAAAATAAACCTAATTAACTTCTTATGCTCAAAATTCCTGAATTTATCGATCCAAATAATCATTTTTAATTTACTCAAGTTATTGGAATTGTATGTAAGCATTCAGCAGTCAGCAGTCAGCTATCAGCTATTAACTGATTATCTTAGAAGTCGTCGCGGGGTAGCACCGCTTTGTCAAAGGGACATTTTCTGCAAAATATTTTTATTGCACTTATTATTCGTAACATTCTTTTTTCAAATTGGTATCACTAACTCCGAAGCTGCTTTCAACAATTAATAATTAATAATTACCGAATAATTAATAATTAATAATTAAATAATTCGCGCCTTGAAGCCTCCTCTTTTAAGAGAAAAAAAAGAAATAATATTTCCTTATATTCAATCCTCTCAGTTTTAACCAAAGGTAATTATCAATTATCCATTATCCATTAATGA
>NZ_JAAHGK010000996.1:0-2921 GCF_010672505.1 Okeania sp. SIO2B9
TGGCGACAACTCTTAATTATTGCCTTTTTTCAGTGATTAAATTCACTGGAGATAGAGCGGTATTATCCTGTTTGATTAGCGTAATTATTACGCTAACTGTTAGTTACTTTTTGTCCAAAGTCCAATAACTACAGATAAAATTGAATTATTTATCAAAAATATTCTGTAGCCAAGTTAGTCTGAATCTCTTCAGTTATCTAATTGTTATTAGCAGAATTAGCTATTTGTTGAACAACCGATAAAGGCAAGTCTAAAGATTCAGCAATTGCCTCTAAACTCAATCCTAATTTAAGCAATCGAGGGACTGCTTCTTGTTTGGCCTTCTGTTGGCCTGTTTGTTCTCCAACTTTGACCATCGGCAAAAGCATTTTGAGCTTGTTGAACTTGTAATTGAGCTTGTATCGCTGACTCCTGGGGAGTTGGCACTCGTTCACCTTTGGCAGTGAAGTAACGCAGTTCACCTCCATCTACTCCTAAATATAATTCTAATTCTTGGCTCCAACGCCAACCTTCCTGGTTCGGTTGAATTTCTTCATAGCGATTTTGTTGTAAGCGAAATCCCATAAATTCCATAGTTTCGGGGTCGAACCAAAAATACTCTGGGGTGCGGAAGTTGTCTTGATATAACTGCTTTTTTAAGTTGCGATCGACTCTAGCGGTAGAGTCTGATAGTAACTCAATAATTAAGTTAGGATATTTACCGTTTTCCTCCCATACTACCCAGGAATTTCGAGGTTGTTTCTGGGTTTGCTTGACTAAGAAAAAGTCCGGACCGTGAAAGTCGCGAGCTTTTAGCTGCTGGCGACTGTAATAAATACTCAATCTTGCACCAATAAAGTAATCGTTTCTATTGCGCCACAACCATTCCAGACAAATAACTAGCAACATTAGTTGGGTATAGTGTTGAGAGCTTTCCATTTCGGGTTCGTCGCTTTCTAGTTGAGTAGCATCTGGCATTATTGCCTCTAATTCTTGGGCTGTTAAAACCATTGAGCTTAACCTTACAACTAATAGGTATGATTGGGATTATAGCATGGCAAAATGATATCCCCCCTACTGCCCCAGAAGGGAGGAAATATGTAGTGAAATATTAAAATTTTCCCTACATATATAGGACTACCCAAAGTTTATTTATCTAAACATTGACTGCTAAATTTGTTAATAATTGTTAATCCTATAGTTAGAATTGATGTCAGATCATATATATTTATAAGCAGAAATACTTGTATCCAGAGAACAAGTAACTGTAAGGCTCCAATTCACGAATTAGCTTGGGCTAGGAGGAAGGAGCAGGGGTGAGAGTCTTTTTGAAAAAGACAGTAATTTTGAGAAATATTAATTGAAGTTAAGTTTTATCTAGAACTACTCCTGTAATTGCACTTAAGTAAGAATTTGGCATTCAAGAAATTCCTCAAGACCTGAGATAAATCCAGTGAAACGGAGCAAATTTAATCAAGCTTAAAGGGGTGGAAAGATGACAGGATCTATTGACCGAGATAACCAGGTTGATGCTCGAGGAGGAAACTTCGACCCCTATTTTGCCGATATTTAGGATGAGTCAAATGTTTCAATTCATCTGAAACCCTTTTTATAACTTGATTACAGCATTTTAAAACTCTGTTTTGTAATAGATGTATTTAATGATTTTTTGGAGGAGTCCATCATGGCTACCACTATCATTGATGATCTCAGCACATCAAGAGGGGTTTTCGTTGACGATCAGAATAATATATTTGTTTCGGATTTTGATTTGAATTTTATCAACCCAGTTTATTCCGTTAAAAAGTTTGATGCAAATGGTTCACTTCTTGATACGGTTTCGATAGGCGAAGGAGGTAGTTTGACTGCTAAGTTTGCAGAGTTACCTAATTCAGACAGTTTCATTGGCTTGAGGGAAGATGGGATGTTAATGCTCATAGATCCAGATCCTCTGTCTGTAGATTTTTTAGATAATCTGCATCTTCGTTCTTTGGAAGGGGTGGAGACGAGTCCTATCTTGAACACTACTTTGTCTACAGTGTCTCAAGAAGCAGGAATATTGCTTTCCGCTAAACGGTGGACCAGGAAACGATATACTAACAGGGGGAGGTAGTATAGACCGCTTTATCTTTAACACCAATGAACCATTTTACCTAGAGGATGTTGGTATAGACCAAATTACTGATTTTTCCCAAACACCAGGAGATATTATTATTCTGGATATCACAACCTTCACTGCTATCAATAGCGAACCAGGAACAGGGTTCAGCATTACTGATGAATTTGCTGTAGTTAATGATGACGAATTTGCAGAAACTTCTAATGCAGTAATTGTTTATAACAGTGATAATGGTAATTTGTTCTATAACTCCAATGGTAGTGAGACAGGTTTTGGTAGTGGTGCTCAATTTGCCACTTTGCTCAATAGTCCATTATTAGAACTAGAAGATTTTGTTCTCAGAGGTTAAAAGCAAGTAGTCAGGAGGCGAGTTGGTGTGAAATTTTGCCTCCTGAATTCTAAGAACCTATCCCACTAATAAGGATATCCCTATTACCCGTGAGCAAGGAAAAAAAGTTTTAGAGATTTTTGCCGATGCTTGGGAAGCAAGTACAGATCTAGAAGTCGAGGGTATAAAATTGGAAGACTTACGCCCAGAATTAGAAAGACAAATCGCCACCGTAGTCGATCGCTTCAAATGGCAACCCCAAGACATTAGACTTGTCGCGAAATAAAACCTTAAAGTGAAATGGGAAAATTCTGGTTTTCACTGATTAAATTATCCTGCCATTAAGTAGAAATTCCAGAGTCCAGCCGCAGTGAACATGAAGCGATCGTCGCGCATCTTTAATGTGATTTCGATACAATCCTCTCCCTGCATTATATCTCTTCACGCCAGATATTGTATGTTCACATTTGACGCTAACGCTACTTTTCTCTCTAT
>NZ_JAAHGK010000997.1:0-2920 GCF_010672505.1 Okeania sp. SIO2B9
ATTTTACTAGAAGATATGGCAGCAAAAGTCAATCTTAGTTCTTCCCATTTCTTCTAGTAAAATATTATTGCCATAATTAAGGGCAATGTAATCTAATACTTGTTTATAGTATTTGGTAGTGAGCTTTTAGTCAAATTTATTATCAAACGCTAAAGAAAATACTGCTATAATATCAAATCCAGTAGCATTGGTATAATTCAGCATTTAGTAATATAGCAGTCAAAGGAAAGGTTCGGACAAATAAAAAGTTTAAAACTTAGACAAAGTAAGATTTTTTAAACTTCGGTTCTTTCTTCTTCCTTCTGCTATAAGAGTAAATATTGTAGGATAAACTGCCGTTTGCTCTACTGCCAGCAAAAACTATATTATTCAATTTCGACCTAACAATTTATTAGCGAACGCTAAACTACTTCATCATAAATTATCCTCAACTTTTTCCAATCATAAACTGAACTAAACCAGGGAATAATCGATAAGTTTCTGTTGCTAAAACAGCCGGACCTACTACTACTTCAGACTGGTTATTTTTTACAGCATTCCAGATAGCTTCAGCAATATCTTTTGGCTGACTAACAAAATTAGATGTTAAAACAGAATTCATTTGTTGACGACTACTTTCTACTTCAGAATTATCCCCACCACGAAACTGCGCTCTTTCCATAAAATCGCTATTAATAACCCCTGGTTGTACAGAAGTAACATTAATTCCTTTTGACTGTAATTCCAGACGTAAAGTATCAGTTAATCCAGTAACTGCATATTTACTAGCACAATAGGCAGTCATATTTGGCAAAGGCATTTTCCCACCAAAAGAACCAACATTAACAATTGTGCCAGATTGATTTTCCAAAAAATGGGGTAATAAAGCTTTTATTGTATTCACATAACCGAAAAAATTAACATTCATTAATTGTTGAAAATCTTCTAATGTTGTATGCTCCATTGCACCAGTCAAACAAACACCAGCATTATTAACTAATATATCGATTTTGTCATAAAAATCTATAGCTTTATGCACCAAATATTCCACTTGTTTAACATCAGTAACATCAGTAGGAATAGCCAAAGCAGAACGACCGTTTGCTCTAACTTCATTAGCTGTTTCTGCTAATTTGTCTAGTGTTCTAGCAGCTAAGACAATATTATATCCTTTTCTAGCAAATAAAAGTGCTGTTGCTTTGCCACAACCTTGAGAAGCACCAGTAATTAAAACTGTTGGTAGCATTGTTTTTTTGTGAATAATTAAAATTTGATATGTACAGCAGAAGGAAGAAAGAAGAAGGAAAAAACTTCCATTGTCTGAGTTTTGAGTTTTTGATATGTCCTAACCTTTCCTTCGACTGCTATATAGAAAATAGTGTAACGCAACTATAAGAAAAAAGGAAAATTTACTAAAAAAAAGAGTTTATACCATTTCTCGCGCATTCTTGCTACATCTTATTGAGGGTAGGTAGGGAGGTTACATACAACCTCCGTAGGTCCTAGGGTTTCTAGGAATAATATATCTTCACTTAGTGCCTAGAATTGTTAAAAACATTATTGAAGCTTACTTATTATATCATGTCCGTTGGTATCGTTTGTGTAAACCCAAGGGTGAATATCTACAGGAAATTTAGGTTTTTTTCTTGCTCAATAGCCTTCTTCCCTCTTCCTTCTTCCTTAGCTTCGCGCTTACAATACCGATGCTACCGGACATGATATTACTTAATAATTGAAGTCTTAAGGAAATATAGCATTAATGCGGGGTTGGTGATTTGAGGTATGATATCATGTCCGGATAAGAGCGCTATAGAACTCCGTTCCGCTTACGCGATGATGCTGACGCAACGCTTCGCGTTAACGTGCGTTGTGCACCAACAAACAAAAAACTTTCTCCTTCTACTGTTCTTTCTTCTTCTTCCTTCCCTCCTAAGTTCTAACTCCCCCTCCCAGGAGGGGGAGGGGCGAGGGGTGGGTTGACTCCTAAGTAATAAAGATTAATATTATACACACGCTTCAGCAACGCCAGCATTAATGCTTATGAATTGGTATTACAGCAATTATAGCAACCACAAGGTTGGTGTTTAACAATTAGTGCGAGCATCTTGCTCGCGTCATGAATAATCATAATTACCCGATGTCCTAATATTAAATAGACATCTCCTCCACGCATAGGCAGTAGGCAGTAGGGAACCCAACCCCTAACCCCTCCCAGGAGGGGAATAATTGATAATTTATGTGTGAGAATTGATTTGATTTTGGATTTTTACCAGATGTCTAATAGACATCTCCTCCAAAAGAGGGAGCAGGGAACAGGAATAAACAATTGACAATTTATAGATAAGAATTGCTTTTATTTTCGATTTTTGCATATGTCTATTCTTTCCGCTTAATTAAGCTACCACCTAAAACCTACCACTTACCACCTACCACCTTCTTCAAAATCTACTCATCTTTTAACTTTCTTTTTCCTCTCATCCTTGCCAAAATTTGTAGGTCAACACTTTGATCGGTTTCATCCACAATTTCACCAGTTAATTCTTCCAAAACATCTTCCAGAGTAACCACCCCCGACATTCCTCCATATTCATCTAAAACTACCATCAAATGTTGACGATATTTCTGAAATTCTTTTAGCAATATATCGACTCTCAATGTATCAGGAACAAATCTAACATCTCGCATAAAATCATAAATTTTATTACTATCTTTTCCTTCTATAATTCCTTTAAGTAATTCATTTTTTAACGCTACACCAAGTACATCATCTATAGAATCTCCAATTACAATAATGCGACTATGTTGAGAAGAAATAATATCTGACTTTACCTCATTCAGAGTTGCATTAGCATAGAGATAAGTCGTCGCTATTCGAGGTGTCATAATATCAAAAGAATTTTTGTCATTGAGCCGAAATACTCTTCTAATCATTTCAGCTTCA
>NZ_JAAHGK010000998.1:0-2915 GCF_010672505.1 Okeania sp. SIO2B9
TGGAGTAGCAACTCCAGAGGATTTAATTAGAGAGGGAAAACATACTCCTTTTAATATTGGTCATCCGATTGAATTAACAGAGTTAACTTTTGCAGATGGAAAAATATTAACTCAGGGGTTAGATGGAATAGTAGAAGAACCCGAAGTTGTTTTGCAAAAAGTTTTTGATTGGAGCGGAGGTCAACCTTTTTTAACTCAAAAAATTTGTCAAATTATTGTTGATTATGCAGAGGATTATGAACCAGATGTTGATAAATTGGTAGAGGAACATATTTTGACTTATTGGGAAGAGAAAGATAATCCCACTCATTTAAAATATATGCACGATTATTTAGTTAATCATGGTCAACTTGCTCCTCAATTACTGAAATTATATAAAAAAATTCTCTTGCAAGGAGAAGTTAAAGCTAACAATAGTCGAATTCAAATGGCTTTGCGGTTGTCTGGTGTAGTTATTAAAAAACAGGATAAATTAGTTATTTTTAATAAAATTTATCGGACAATTTTTAATCTAGATTGGGTGGCAGAAAAATTAGCTTATTTAGAAAGTAATCTAGAGCAACCTCAACCAAAACCTAAAAAATTAGGAATGAGTGTAGTTTTTGCTAGTTTGGCATCGTTGGGAGTTATTAGTTTTAGAAGTTTAGGTTGGCTACAAAATTTAGAGTTAAATGAGTACGACCGCTTAATGCGATGGCGACCTCCAGAACAGCCAGACCCTAATATTTTAATTGTTGAAGCTACGGCAAAAGATATTAATAAATATGGTATTGGTAGTGACTTAACTGATGAAATTTTGGCTGAGGTAATAGCCAAGTTAGAAAGTCATCAACCTACAATTATCGGTTTAGACTTTTGGAGAGAAAAACCTTTACCTTCTGAATCTGGTTATCAAAAGTTATTAAAAATTTTGAGTAATAATCAGAAAATAGTTGCTGTTTGTAGTACTAGCGAATATCACGACAATAAACCTGGTACTAAACCTCCTGAAGGAGTACCAGAAAAACGTTTAGGTTTTACTGATGTTGTTGTCGATAATGGTCAAGTTGATGTTTTCCGTCGCCATTTAATGTTTATGGGAAAACAGGCAGAAGACCCTTGTCAAACAGAGTATTCATTAAGTGCTAGGGTTGCTTTTAATTATTTGGAAAGTAAAGGATTTAAAGAAGAAGATATTACCGCAGGAAATTTTAAAGTTGGTGATGTTATTTTTAAGAAGCTTGTGGAAAGACAAGGTATTTATCAAAAAGTTGATGCTGGTGGGTTTCAAGTTTTACTTAATTATAGAAATGCCGATATGGTGGCTAATTATATTAGTATTTCAGATATTTTATCTGGGGAATTTGATGGTTTTTTAGTTAGGGATAAAATTGTACTTATTGGTAGTACAGACCCTTATGCTAGCGATCAATTTTATACTCCTTATAGTTATGTTGAAACTGTTTCTCAGAAGCAAATACCTGGAGTTGTTTTACACGCACATCAAGTTAGTCAAATTATTAGGGCAGTTTTGGATGGTAGACCTTTAATTACGTTTTGGAGTTGGTGGGTAGATTTGTTATGGATTTTTTGTTATTCTGTTTTGGGTAGTGTGATAAGTTATTGTTTTCGTCGAGTTTTATTGTTTTTCTTATTTATAGCAGGAAATATTATTATTTTATATTCAGTTAGTTTGTTTTGTTTTACTCAAGGTTTTGTGCTGCCTTTAGTGCCGTCTATTTTGGCGTTTATGATTAGTGGTGTTGCTGTTTTCTTGGTTAATATTTAGTAGTTATATCATGTCCGGTTGAACAGTTATAAATAAACGAAGGAATCAGTCTTCAGGAGTCAGGAGGGAAGAAAGAAGAAGTAAAGAGAAACTTTTTTTGATCACTAATTATCCGGACATGATATTAATATTAGCGAGTTATACTAATCGGAACCTAAAGATATACTCAATTTATGATATAGTCGATATTTAAAATTTTAGCCAACAGGTCATTTCAGTTATCAGTTTCTAGTCTAAGATTTGTCATTAGTCTATGTCCTAACTAAATAATTGGATTGATAGAGATTCTCATCCCAGTCAACACATACATCAAAATAATTAGACATCTCCTCCACGCATAGGCAGTAGGCAGTAGGCAGTAGGCAGAAAGAATTGATAATTTATGTGTGATAATTGATTTTATTTTTGATTTTTACCGAAAAATTGTGGGTATGCGCCTCCCCTTTTAAGGGGATAATAAGCGGTCGTTAGCGCAGCTTCCCGTAGGGTGGGATGGCGTACTTCGGAGCGGGTCTGTAAGAACGGGTCTCCTCGCCATATCCAATCGACCAAGAGAAGAAAAATTTTCATGATTAGTCTATCCTCTTCTTTTCAAGGAGAGCTAATAATTAATTATCATTTTCTTTGTGGGTTTAATACCCCACCGTCAACGGGGGTGTTCACGCATTACTTGGGGGAGCGAATCCCCATGTAATTTTCCTCCTGTCTCCTGTCTCCTGTCTCCTGTCTCCTTCTTCAATAATTATTAATTATTAATTGTTGAACAGATGTCTATTTGGTTGATAGAGATTCTCATCCCATTAAACATTCACACTCCCATTAACCAGGGTTGTTTCATTAAATATGAAACGTATTGGGGAGTGAGTTTAGGAAGTATGGGTTAGTGGGAGATATGGGAAAATCGAACTGCTTCATAAAACTGATATAAAACGTCACATCGATGCGACAAATTGATGTTTACTTCCTGCTTCTGCTGAGGCCGTCGGCGGTTACTCATCCACAGGCATTAACGGTCAAGCCAACCGCATCTCTACACTCTATACTTACATTTAAGTCTTTGTCAATTAACATAACTAAAAAAGTCCTCAAACCCTTACTACGCCGTTTTAGCGTAGGAAGCGGGATTTCAGGATAGGTCTACGTCTAT
>NZ_JAAHGK010000999.1:0-2911 GCF_010672505.1 Okeania sp. SIO2B9
TATTTCTATGTCAGGTGCAACTAAAGGCCACTGCAAAGCTTCTAAATCTTGAGAATTAATGGCTAACCATCCTGTGGTAAAACCAGTATCTAACAAAGCGTCTACTAAAAATTTCTCTCCAGTGAAAGTAACTAATTCTATTTCAAAAAATAATTCGCCGTTATCTCAAAATTTACCTAACATTATATTCTGCCACAAGCTCCTGTTTCATTAAGTCGATAAATAGCGACTTTGACTGTACCATCTGGGTAACAGCTGCGGACTTTTTGAATTAAGTTTTCTAAGGATGAGTCGATCATATATTCTTGAGTATCTGGATCGACTGCTATAAAATGGTTGTAATATTTGTCAATTAATTTAGGGCGAAGTTTTTCAAATACTGGTCTGCAGCGGGCGCTAAATTCTGCTTTGATAGCTTTGCGTCTTGCTATTTCTTGAGAAGGTAATGTCTTTCCAGGAAATAATCTTGTCCGAAATTTTTGAGTTCTTTTTGGTAAAGCGATCGCTTCTTTTTCTCTGTCCATAATTAATGATTCCTGGATTGTATATGTCAACTTATTTAATATGAATTATACTACTGTCTACTTAAAATTGACAAACAAAGATAAATGTTGGGTTTCGCTGTCGCTCAACCCAACCTACAGAGAATTGTTAGTTACTTAGAATGTCTTTCTAAAGCTAACTGAATTAAACAGTCTACTAACTCATCAAAAGGAATTCCACTAGCTTTCCAGAGCATAGGATACATACTCGTCGCAGTAAAACCAGGCATTGTATTAATTTCATTAATAAAAATTTCCCCTGTTTTCTCTACATAGAAAAAATCTACTCTAGCTAAACCCGCAGCATCCACAGCTAAAAATGCTTGAGTTGCCATTTCTTGAATTTGAGCAGCGATCGCTTCACTGACTCGCGCTGGAATAAATAAGTCCGCTTTTCCTTCTGTATACTTAGTCTCATAATCATAAAAGTCACTCTCAAAAGTAATCTCTCCCACCACAGAAGCTTTCGGCACATCATTTCCCAGCACCGCGCATTCTAACTCTCTTGCTTCTACACCCGCTTCAACAATAATTCGACGGTCATAACTAGCAGCATTATCCAAGGCAGTTTCCAACTCCGCTCGCGACCGCACCTTAGCAATACCCACTGACGAACCTAAGTTAGCAGGTTTAACAAAACAGGGATATTCTAAAGCTGCCTCAATATCATCACACAATTTGGGAAACACACAAGGATTAGACCAAATCTGCGATCGCGTCACTGCCTGATATTTTACCTGGGGCAAACCTGCTTGAGCAAAAGCCATTTTCATAGCTATCTTATCCATACCCATTGCAGAGCCCAAAACCCCAGACCCCACAAATGGAACCTGCATTAACTTCAGTAGACCCTGTATGGTACCATCTTCGCCATTGGGACCGTGAAGCACTGGAAACCAAACATCTACTTGGGCAGCTTGAGGAGGAGTTTGCCAGAGGTTAGACGAACTTTGAGAAGCAAGAGAGGAGGTAGTTTCAGTATCGGAATTATCATCTGTAAGCTTAGAAGATGGTAGGTTACCAGACTCTAGAACTTGTTGAGAAAAATCAGTTGGTTGCCAACGACCATCTTTTTGAATGTAAATTGGCATCAATTCGTATTTGTCTGTATTTTGACCTTTAGTTAAAGCAGTAGCGATCGCTTTTGCTGAATTAAGGGATACTTCATGTTCACCGGAACAACCGCCAAATAATAAACCTACTCGTAATTTTGTCATTATTTAGATTCCTTTAATAGAATTTTATTGTTGATAGATTATCATATTCAGGTTAATCAGTCATTATCAGAAAAATTCAGGAAAGTTTATTTCTACCTTGATTTTTGACTAGATCTATTGCAAAAGTCAAAATAATTTGTTTTACTTCTTTTGCGGTCTATTTTTCTTTTTTGTTAACTGTGTCTTGTTCGCTCTTAATAGTTGGTGTTAAAAATTTAACATTCCTTTGTTTTTAATTTCCTATATATTGAGGTTAAGTGTTCCAGAAGACAGTAAAAAAAAGTTGATTTTTGAATAAAAAATAAGTAAGCATTCAGCTATCAGCAATAAGACCCTGTGCTTGAGGACGAAGTTTAAATGAATATAGACTTTAGAGATGACTTTTGTAGCAAGGTTTTTCTAGCTCAATAGACATCTCCGCAAATCAAAATTTAAATCAATTTTTATCCATAAATTATCAATTATTCTTCCCTTTCCCCTCTTTTCTGGAGATGTCTAATTAAATATTGCTTTTAGTCAGTTATCAAAGCAATAGCTGATAGCTGACTGCTGAATTCTTACAAAAATAATTCATATATTATAGCGTTTCTCAAGTTACTGAAGTACAGTGATTTTTCTACTCCCTACTCCCTAAAACAAACTAATTTTGTATCTCATCAGGATGGGAATTGCTATCTTTGAAATTCACCGAATTTTTCCTGTGAAAAAAAAATTAGCTTAATAATCAGCAATTTATGAAAGATGTAAATCTCTGCCATTATTTATTAATAATACATCGGGTAAAAATCCAAAATAAAATAAATTATTATCCATAAATCATCAATTATTTTTCCCTACTCCCTACTCCCTACTCCCTACTCCCTCTTTTTTGGATAACTAATTATCTGACATAAAATCAAGAGGCCATGTAGGAACTAAATTATTCAAAATTTAAGATTATATTCATGGGAGTCAACAGTGTAGATGTGATATCTAAAATTAGATAGTCGATAATCATATATTTAGGAGTTAATCATGATGACTAACGACGAATTTCAGATATTGACACAGCAACGTAATGCTAAACTTGCTGCAGTTTTGATCGAGATAATTGATGGTGAATGGAATCGAGTTAGTAGGCAACTAGATGCTCTTGATACTGATTCTAATGAT